>JAPPAB010000128.1 GCA_026705765.1 Gemmatimonadota bacterium | reverse complement strand
AGGCGGAGCAGCGAGCTGCGAAGCCTCAATGAAGCGTAAAATTTGTCCATGTCTCCCCTGGCTGAGTGTTACAGCAAGCAATTCGCCATCAGGCGAAAGATCCCACGGACAACGACTGGTAAACTGATTGACATTCAACAAGTCATCAACAGTGAATGCTCGCGACATATTTATCTCTCCTGGGGTTTACTCCTGTATGTACTACGAAATATGAATATCCACACCATATAGCCCTAATCCCAGCTTTTCTGCGACGCGTTGGGAGGCTCTATTATCCCAAGAAGTACTATAAAGAGGGATACGACCTTGTTCTCGGACAATCCTAGCCCATCCTGTCACGACCTGAGTTGCATAGCCCTTGCCCTGATGTGACAGTAATTTTCATGAGTGATAAGTCAGAAATCATAGATTTGAGTCACGCGATAGTATCAGAGTATCTACCCCGTATTTTCCTGAATGGTTTACAGACGTCTCATTTACTCAGAGAGTTCAATAGCATCTCTGAAAATCGCTGCCGTAGTCGATATGACCTCATCCCAAAGCCTGCGTCCCAACTCGGCACTCGCCCTGGTCGCATCGCCAATGACACCAGTGTCTGAATATCTTGTGAAATCGAGATGCGGATCATCCCAATTCACTTCTCTGGAACGGGATGAAGGGATACTTCCGAGTCTAACCGTGTCCGGGCGTTGATACATAGCAATTGAGGTCGTAAAACTATCGGCATGACCACCGGGAACGCTGGGATCAGCTACGCGGCACCAAATGTCATGATATGGCAGGGGTGGAAGACAAGCTTTGCATCCCGGATGGAATTTCGCGTTGAACCTATCCACCGCCTCCTGCAATCGATGCTCACCGCAGCCGCGCCAGACAACAACAGTGCCAAAGCCCTGTTCTGCCAGCGATTCAAGGACGAAATAGACATACGCTTCATGAACAACGTGCGGGATGTTGACATATCCCGAGCCAAAGCCCCGATGTTCGGGCGTGGGTCCAAATGGCATGGCTGGCAAAACCAGAGCACGTACATCGTGACAGCGTGCCGCATAATGCGCTGCTTCCAATGCAACAGCTTCCGCAAACCACGTGTCGAAATCTACCGGCAAATGTGGACCCTGTTGCTCAGTGCATCCTGTGGGCACAATCGCCAGGCATCCGGCATCAACCAGATCCTTGATTTCTAAGTACGTATAATCAGTAAATTTATGGGATTTCATTTTGAAATGACAATACGATCTAATTCTTTTTTGTTTTTTAGCCGAGGCGCGTTATGCTTTCAATTATCCCACAGAAAAATGCAATTTCTTTCCAATTGCTTTTGCATACTTTCCCAAAGTTGACAGCCTGATGTCTTTCGCATGGTTTTCTATTCTTGAAATCGCAGATTTCTTGGTATTCAGTTTCTGTGCCACCTCTTCCTGGGTTAGACCAGCCTCCTCTCGAGCTTGTCGAAGGAGAACACCAATCTTAAATTCCAAATAACCAGCTTCGTAATTCTCGGCAAATTCGGGATCTCTTGCCTTGCGTTTCTCAACATACTTTTTTAAATCGCTCATCGTTTTTTCCTCCTGAAATAATCCCGTTTTCTCTGTTCTGCCAGACGAATATCTGACCTTGGAATCTTCTGTGTCTTCTTGGCAAAGGCATGGTTGAGAACCACCAACTTTGGACCATCAAAAAATGACAGGAGCCTGAACATATCTCTACCAATGTTGACACGAACCTCCCAGATGTCATCCGTACCGACCAGTTTCTTGAAGTATTGTTGGGGAACAATCTCCAATTCCTCAATCAATCCCAATGTCCAAGTGGCTTTAGCACCTTGCCTCGCAGTCAGGGAATCCAAAAATTGTTCTACAGGACAATGCCCTGACGCTGTACGATAAAAGGTGATTTCTCTCATATTTAAAAGTTAACGAATATGTTACCAAAAATAAAGGAAAATAACATTTATCTTTCGGGGCACAATTTCACTATCCCCGACAATTATGTGCTGTTACGCGATGTGCATATTTCTCAAATCTTTCCTTCATTGACCAAACCAATAGCAGAAGGTCCTGTTTGTACCTTGTAATAGGTCCTTGTCTTGTCCGCGAAGTAATCCTTGATACGTTCGACCTGCTTTGGAGACGTATTGCTCGGAATACAATCTAAATGAAAATACTCAATCTGGTCCGCCTCATCGGTAAGCTGGATTGTGCCCCCTATAACCTGGCAAAAGAATGACAACACGATCTCATTCTTATCTGTTTTACTGTACACCCCACTGAGATGGACGGGCACAGCTTTCAAACCCGTTTCTTCTTCTATCTCTCGCACCAGAGCAGCCCACGGACTCTCGCCTGCCTCAACGCCACCACCCGGCAAATTCCACAAATCGAAGTCGCGTCGGTGGCACAACAAGACGCGGTCTTTGTCATCGGTAATAATCCCAAAAACTCCGATAGTGAACACGATCAAATCCCTCTTCTGATATATCGGACATATCCCAACTCGGCCTCAGAGATATCCAACCCTTCGAGTTCACCTATTGGGACAAATGTCGCGTCCTCCTCATAGTCATCATCGCACATCAAATCTGGCACATGTTTGGAAGCGCGGGCGGTATAAATAATTTGAAAAAAGTGAGGGAGATATGGGAACTGGAATCCAGGCGGCTTCGGCTTGAGATGTTCCAGATGGATGAACCCCAGGCGTGAGATAGATTCAATCGTCCAGCCTGTCTCTTCTGCAACTTCGCGGCGAAGTGTTTGTTCAAAAGTCTCTCCCTCTTCGCGACGACCACCAGGCAAAATGTGGTTGCCCTTGCGATTCCTGAGTGCCAAAACAGAATCATTCTGAAAGACGAGACATCGAACAGAGGTTACTAACTCCTCTGGTGGCTGTTCACCGGAACAAAAATAACGCACGCGCAAAGGCATCGTCCCATTTGCCCACAGAGCCTCTGTCTCGTGAAAAGGAGTTTTACCCTTCAAAAACATCTGTATATCTTCACTACTATTCAATGCTGTCTATTCCTTCAAAATCGAGATATAAACGACTGGGTTGAATACCCGTATTATTTTGATACTTTCCACTTTTGTAGGTCTCGAAATCGCCATCCAGCGTATGATAGTAAATCTGGCAGATTTCCACATTTGGATAGACTCGAACGGGCCGAATACAGAACATCTCCAATGTCCAGTACCCGGCAAAGCCCACATCACCGAAACCTGCGGTTATGTGTACAAACAACCCCAATCTACCCACAGATGACCGCCCCTCAAGCATGGGGACATAATTATCCGTTCTGGTAAATTCAACTGTCCTGCCAAGATAGAGCGTTTGGGGTTGCATCTCGTACCCATCATCTGGAATCTGAATAGATCGCGTGCGATTTTTCTCTTTCATATCGAGAACGCCATCCTCGTATATCATGAGTTCATTGGCAAGTGACAGGTTATAGCTATTGGGATTGAGCCTGGCAGGATCGAATGGCTCAATAATGATGTCCTTTCCCATTTGCTCATGAATCATTTTTCCCGATAAAATCATAACGCGCTCCCTGACTATTTTACTTCAGGTAAATCTCTATACATTATATGCATATAATCTGTAAATCCATGCTTTCTCCAAAATGAATATCCAACGGCATTCATAGAAGCCACTCGAAGTTCAACTCTGTCTATACCCAGAGACTGAAACCAATCCAACATTTCATTTAGCATCAACTCTCCAATTCCCTTTCTCCTGTGTTCAGAAGAAACAGCCAAATCTGCGATAGAACCACAGATTTGCTTGACGAATACGGGAGGATATTTGTCAATCTTTGCTGTTCCGTAGCCCAATACCTTTGTATTCTCAACCGCCATAATCACAAGGGCATCCTCAGCTTCGATCAGTCTTTCCAGATTCTTATCCATGCTCTCTTCTGCACCATCAGACAGTGTATATCTCGAATCAAACGGAACGTGAAAATCCATGAGTTCTTTCCAGATCTCCAGTATAGCGGGTATATCAGATTTCAAAGCCCTAACAACTTCCACTTTCATCCCCTCCAATATACGATGCGTCATTGACCACCTGCGTATATACGCCTGTTTTTGAAACCTCTGAAATTACAAAATCGAGAAAATCTATAGCCTCTTGTCTCGCGTCCAATTCAATACCGTATTGCCATTCCAGAGCATTCCCTACCAGATCACCCCACCTATCTCCACAGTTCTCCTGCACCCATGACGCAGCCATCTTCTTAGAACCAACAACGGAGCAAATCACAGTGTGCAGTATTCGACATAGATTTAGAATGAAATACGCTTCATGGTGGCTATCCCCAAAATATTCCGGATTGGATTTTTTCGGTGCCCATTCCTGAAACAAATCGCGAACGCAGGCTTTCCGCACATCCTCAACATCAACCGGGGGCGACAGCTTCGTAAAACTCGGACCAAATAGCGCGATGGAATGGCTATAAAGAAAATATTTGTTGATTATCCATTCATTCCCATAGGGTGCCTCTGCATAAAGGGTACAATCACCACCCCAGTACCACGGTCTCGGCTCCGTTGGAGGCATAACACAAGGGAGCATATCGACAGATGTGTAAGAACACTCTAACCGCCGCGCCCATTTCTCGAACTTCTCTTCCATCTCTCTGTGCAAACGCCCAATGGAATCGAGTTCACTTCGAGAAACAGGTCGATGCACAATCACCGTAATATCAATATCACTGCTATAGTAGTTAAACGCCCCATGGGACAGCGAGCCAGTTAGATATATCCCGAGTACATTTTTTTCGAGAGCAGGAAAAACGCGTTTAACAAAAAAATCTATAATCTCGTTCACATCGGGATATTTCGTAAGATTGCTTGTAATCATAGATTTATTTTGACCTATTCTCTTCCAGCCAGCCGACTGTGAAATCCACCACATCGCGTTGTGGCATGAGTTGGCAACTCGCGAGACCAACCTTGCCTTGACGCACCACATTCCCCGCGTCCGACCGCAAAAAATCCTCACCGATGCGATCAAAATCCGAACTATCTGGTTCAACTTCTTCAAAGGTAGTCCACGTCCTTAAACCCGACTCAGAAATCGGTGCGCTATCCTGAACAATGCGCTTAGTAGAAAAATTCGCCCGATATTCCGCAAGATGCATAGACGTATTATTTTTATGCCCCACACCGAGAAGCAGGACAAAACCGTGCAAATCGTAAATTCTCGCAAGCGGCGAATCCTCGCCCATGCCAAAAGACAGTGAATGGTTATTCACGACATACGATGCTTGAGGCCCACATGCACAAAACGAGACCTGCGGATGTGAACTGCGGAAAACCCCTCTCTCCCTGCGAAATGTCTCCGCAATAATGCCCATAGCGCGAGTTGGCGTAAGCACCGGATCGTAAGCTGGCATAGTCTCGCGTATCACCGGCCACCACGACTCAGGAACGGGCGGACTTTTCCACTTGCTCGGCTCGCTCAGACCGGTTGAGTGCGCGGGCATCACAAGCGTTCCTGTAGAACCCAGAACTTTTTGGAGCGCAATAACAACCGCCACGGCACCTCCGCACACCCATCCCATCGCGCTCAAAGACGAATGCACCAACACGACCATCCCCGGTCTAATGCCAAGCGTGCGAAGATCCGTCTGCAACGAATCAATCGTAGCGGGCGTTTTTGTCTTTTCAACAACCTTGCCTTCACTCATTATGCGTCACCTATTTCGCTGCAATCGCGACCATCTCTACAAGTGTATCTCCCTCCAGCTCGACCTCCACACAGGCGCGCTGGGGCCAATTGTCGGCACCAATCCAGGCGTCCCAAACCGCGTTCAGGATGGGTTTCTTTGACATATCCGTGATATAGATCGTGACAGAAAGAAGACAAGACTTATCGGTTTCAGCCTCGGCGAGATTCGCATCCAGCTGTTCAAGTGCCTGCTGGGTCTGGCTCTTGAAATCTGCAGACACATCCGGTGCGGTGACAACCGTATAGACGACGCCATTGTGCTCAACGGACTTGCTGCGACCAAATGCTTTTCCCGGGTATCGTATGATAGTCATAAATGCTCCTATAGATAGCGTTTTACAACATCAAATTCACTGATCTTGTGACACTTCTATCAACAAGATGGTTTCTGTGGTACACGCGATAAGTTTTTTGGGAGGGACGGCGCGATTGGCGTAAGAGCCTGCGGATTGCCGAACCTGACCGAAAGATAAGAGAAAGGTTGAGTGGGCTGAGTAAGGAAAGGATTGGGAATGGGTGTATTACATCTCCTTCTGGTATGTAATACCAGCCTCTTTCTCGTTTTTATTTTCGGCAAATGACAAAGTGTTCCATCCAGAAATGCCAGATATAATCTACGGAACGAAAGCCCGCCTCTTTTAGCCATTCAACCTGAGAAGAAAAACGAGAGATCCGATCCCTCTCCGGACTGTCTTCATCTACCTCTTCAATAATCTCACGCACCCGATTCACCTCTTCAATATCAATCCCAGCTTCTTCGAACCTCTCCTCTCGGCGAAGATTGAGCCGCCTTCGCCCCAACTTATAAACATCGTCATCAAAACGCGTGGACATGGCATCGATCAAAAAGAACCAGCCTCCCGTCTCAAGCACATCGTAAATCTGCCTGAATATGCGAGCCTTATTCTCATCTGTAAGATGATGGATAGTCGAAAACGATGCAACAAACTGGAAGGACCCCAAACCTTCTGGCAGCCCCTCATTGAGATCTCTCTGAAGAAACGCTACGCGATCTGAATGCGTGCCCATTTTCCGAGCCGCAAACCTCATCATCTCATCCGAAAAATCGATAGCCACACACGTTGCTTTCGGATATTTCATCAAAACACAATTGAGAAATATACCCGTTCCACATCCCAAATCGAGCATCCGAAATTCCGTCTGGTCATCAAAAGGAATAAAATCCATAGCCAGACTGTGATAAAAATCAAACATCTCAATCCGAACTGGCTGCAGGCGATCATACGCCTCAGCACGGGTTGAGAACTGAACACTTTGAGATTTCTGATTTTTTTGATTATTCATCTTTTCGGCCATCATACTTCCTTATTTTTAATTTTTTTAAATTTGACACGTACCGTTCTGCTTGATCACAAAACGCGAGATAATCTTCAGTTGTAATTGCTTCGGATTTGCGGATCTCGAACGCTCTATGAGCAAAATGATCTTTTCGATCTTTTAGATGATCAATAAGCCCTTCGTATGATGGAGTGAATTTAAACCCATACGCTACTTCTGCCTCTACGAATGCCAGATGCAGCACCTGTTTGGCAAATGCTTGTGGGGAGAGCCTGAGCCTTCCATTCTTACGACGGATGCTTTTAATACTGCGCTTGATGCCAATGAAATGGATGCCTGCTTCCTCTTTTGGTGGATAGGGCTTGATGGGAAAAGTAGTAAAATTGAATTTTATTCCCCATAAATGCATATAGAATGGTAATCGTTTTATCATTATGCGGATTGGAATCCAAGATGTTGCATTGCCCTTTTGAATGCCTCCTTTGAGTTCGGAAATGGTAATCCCTCTAAAGCAAGATTTGATACCAACTTCAGGTTCAACAGACTCATCGAAATAGCTATTGAGATGGTCTTCTTCACAAAAATCAAACGTCTTCGCTACTATTCCAAGCAGATCTATATCGCTGGAAGATAGTCGGTCAGAAGTCAAAAAAGTGCCCCCGAGATACAGGGCAAGCAAACCTCTCTTATGCAACTTTGAAACAGTTGCTTCTGATACTCGATTGATAATAGCATGATGAAGAGCATCTTTTGGGGAATTTGTTGACACTCGGGACATTTATTCTCAATGCTGACAAAATTGAGTATGATTATGAAGCTGACTGACGTAATCACCCAAAGTTACTTTGAAAACAGCAGACAGGCATCTACTCTGCTTACGGAATCTTGTGGCTGACGGCTTGACAGCGCGCGAAGTTTGGCGTGATCAATAGGACATCTATACCACTTGACCCGAAAATTTTTTCGCACATCGGCAAGAGGTCAATAGTTCGCGCCCATATCTTTTCTCCTTCTTTTTTCACACAGCAGGATTTACAAAGAATCCCCACCAGACAAACCATCCGATGGGGATCAACTAAAAGAGACGCCTTATTCTGACGAAGATATCGAGATTTGTGGAGGAGCAGAATCACGCAACTTTAGAAATGATTCAATTTGCTTCGAGTATGTGGCATTGAAAGACTGTAAATACGCTAAATATCTGTGCAGATCATGGTCGCATTCCTCTGACATTCTCTTGCGACTCTCTCGTATGCTGTCAATCAATTTTTGATAGGCGTCCATAACTATTCACCTCCCATCAGTTCCAGAGGCGTTGTCAAAATTGGCACATGTAGGCCCAACAATGCATTGATGCGACGAATATGTCCAAACTTGTTGGCATTGGCAAGATGCTCACAGTTCCAAGTGAGAAGATAATCAAATTTATGAAACGATGCCAGAGCAAGGTGTAAAGCATCTCCAAGAGGATTACGTGGCATCAGATGATGCTGAATATAGACCTCCACAATCTCACCGATCTCATCCCCAGGCGGAATTGCTGGCAAAGTAAGTGCCAAATTTAAAGCTTCATCTCGGTGTGGCAGTTTACCGATATCCAATTCAGCCAGAACGGCTGTGCTGGTCGAGATGAGATAATAGTGGCGATGCCTATCCCACCACTGACGTGTCCAGTCCCGCATCGCAATCGCTGCTGGATCAGTGCGACGCTCATAGTAGAAACTGAATATCGATGTCTCAATGTAAACAGTTTGTTCCACAATCTGCTTGCTCCGCTTTAATATACCGCTCACCAGTTTTTTTTACCATCGGACCAGTCACCCCATTGATAACATCCAGAGCCGCTTTCACCTCACACCACGGAACCTCATGGGGCAGCCTATTCGACAGAGCGGCTCTTGCCGCACAAACCCCAGCAGCCTGACCCATTGCCACGGCATTGCCAGTCACCCGATAACTCGAATGCGCTATAAAATCACCACTAATGCAACGCCCCGCCATCAGCAAGCCATCGACATCCCGCGCGATCAGCGCCCTGAGAGGGATATCATAGGGCTGTGACCGGTGTGGCTTCGCCTCCACAATCTTCGTTTTTTTCGGATCAGTCGAATGCACATCAATCCCCATCGTAACCCGACAAACTGCGTCCTCGAACCGCGCACCCCGCAGAAGATCCTCCCCCGTCACCTCATACCGTCCGTGAATCCGCCGCCCCTCCCGAACACCAATCTGCGCGCCCGTTGCCACCACGCGCATATCCGACCACACACCGCCGTGCGCCCGCAGGGCAACCACCTGTATATGAATCTCCCGGCGCGCGCGAATCATCGCCTCTGTAATCGCATTGGCATCGTCGCATTTCACGCCGTACTGGTGATTCGCCATCAACGCGAACAAATTATCCCTGATCCGAAATAACGTCGGATGACCATACGAAGGCGAAACACCGATCTCCTCCATCAGCGCGCTCAACCTCTGCTTCGGCTCTACCATAGACCCGCCCACGTAAGGTTCAATCTCATCGAACTGCAACCCCGTAATCAGCGCCATCAAACTCATCGGCTGGACATCCCCGGTCTCTGGATGACCGACATCAAACCCACATCCGCAAAGCGCCCCCAGATCGCCGTCGCCAGTCGCATCGACAAAAACCTTCGCATGCCACGCCTCTCGTCCACTTTTGGACTCCGTAATCACGACCGAAAGCCTGTTCTCGCTATCCCGCGCTGCGCCAACCACGCGCGTCAACAGCCGAATCTCAACACCTGCCTCGCCACACATCTCGTCGAGAAGCAACTTCATCTCTTCGACATCATACGCGTAGTTCTTTCCTTCAGGAGCGCGAAGCCTGCGCGCATCCCGCGCATCGAGCCGAGACGTAATCTCCGCCATAATGCCGGGCTTATCCGCCGAATCGATAATCCAACTCAACGCACCCGTCGTCCACACGCCCCCCAGGCTGCCGTGCAACTCAATCAGCCGAGTCCTGGCACCCTGCCGCGCACACGCAATCGCAGCGGCAATACCAGCCGGCCCCCCGCCACAAACGACCACATCCACATCTTCCACAATCGGAGTATCTCTTTTTTCTTCTCTATGGGTCAACATGACGCCCTCCCATTCAACTACAGTACCTCTCCAACCACGACAACATCCTATCGAGATATTCCACATGCAGCGCCGGATGTCCGCTCCTCCTGAACCCGTGAGACGACTTTGGAAAGCGCACAAACTCCACCGTCTTACCCTGGCGCTTCAGCGCGACAAAAAACTGCTCGGCCTGCTCGATTGGACAGCGGTAGTCCTCCTCTCCGTGCATCAGCAACACCGGCGTCTGAACCTCAGATGCATACGTCAACGGCGACCGCTCCACCAGAGCTTCCACATTCTCCAGAACCGAACCCTGCCACTGATTCTCTCCAAACGACACCCCGATATCCGACGTACCGTACATACTGTGCAAATTGATACACGGAGCACCGACCACCGCCGCCTTGAACCGATGGTCGTGACCGACGATCCAGCTACTCATAAAACCGCCATAACTATAGCCGTGAACCCCCAACCTGTCCGCATCCACATAGGACCGCTCGCACAGCAAGTCAACCCCCGCCATCAAATCCAGAAAATCTTCTCCCCCCCAATCTCCCAGCACCATCTTCAGAAACTCCGGACCATAAGACGACGATCCCCTCGGATTCACAGCCAGCACAATATAGCCCGCGCCCGCCAAAACCTGATGCGTAACATCGTACGAATCCGAAAATCGCCCATTTGGTCCCCCGTGAATATCCAGCACCAGCGGATAGGACCCTCCCTCGTCGAAATCCTGAGGAAACAGCACCCGCGCCTGAATCGTCTCCCCACCCCGCTCGAACACCAACTTCTCCACAGGCGCACCGGGATGAGCCTCCAAAAACCCGGCATTCACAGCCGTCAATGCGCGTTGACGCCGCGCACCCACATCCATCACCACCACATCGCACGGACACACAGGCGAAGTCATCACCATAGCCACCCGCGCACCCGCACGGTCAACCGACAAACCAGTACAAACCTGACCACCCCCATCCACAACTTCGGTCTGCAAAGAAGGATCATCGGGATTCACCCGACACAAAAAAGATTCACCCGCCCTATCACCAATAAACAATATCCCATCCCTCGGCGTCCAGCACCGCGGCGCAAGAGGTTGCACAACCGTATAAACATCACCCTCCAAATACACCGGCAATTCGTCTTCCTCCAGCACAAACAACCACGACTGCCTTGAATCCCACACATCCGCGTCGTGAGAACCCGCAACCACCAGCCGCTCTCCATCCGGCGACCACGCTACGGACTCCGCGCGGCTCAACCCCAGCGACCAGCACCGCGACCTCCCACTCGTCTTGTCCATCACATGGACCTCTGAACCCCGCATAAAATCGCGCCCTTCAACGCAATCCGTCACAAAAGCAATGCGGCTCCCATCGGGTGACCACGCCGGTGCTCCGTGGTCGCCTTCCCCCTCCGTAATCTGCTCAGCCTCACCCGTTACGGCATCCACCACAAACAACTGCGAAAATGCATCGCCTCGCCAGCCACCCTCGTCATCGCGATACCGCACGCGACGGGCGACCTGCGTCCTCAGCGCCTTCTCCTCGTCTTCTACCTCGCGATCTGGATCCACGCGCGACACAACGACAAACGCCGAACCATCGGGAGACCACGCCATATCCTTCACACCATCGGGAAGCGCCGTCACCTGCCTCGCATCCCCACCATCGACCGGCATCACCCAAACCTGCTTTTTATCGTCCTCTCCCGAACGCAAAAAAGCCAGCGTCTTCCCATCAGCCGAAAGTCTGGGCGCTGTATCTCCTTTTCCCACATCGACAGCATCCCCACCCGCAAGCGACTGCATCGCGATCCGCGGTTCCCGCTTCATCGTCTCCCTGTTGATCTCCTGCCGCACGAAAACCACAGCCGACCCATCCCCCGCTATCTCCACTGCCGATACTTCGATCAAA
Organism: Gemmatimonadota bacterium; assembly: GCA_026705765.1. NCBI lineage: Bacteria > Pseudomonadati > Gemmatimonadota > Gemmatimonadota bacterium. The sequence goes on along the minus strand of JAPPAB010000128.1, from coordinate 26,201 downwards.
TCGTATGTATGCTCAGGTTTAATTGGCGACATATCTATCTCCCACGCGACGTATAAACGCGACCGCCCTTGACAACCGCAACCGGCACCAGATTCTGCCGACCCATTCGAACTTCTCCACGCGAATCCTCAAGCCGAAACGCCCCTTCCCGCAACTCAAACACCACAGCATCTCCAAACGCCCCTTTCGCCAGCGTCCCCACCTCGCCCTTCATCCCAATCACCTCAGCAGGCACAGACGTCACGCGCGAGATCGCCTCTTCCATCGACAGACCCAGGTGCAAAAACTTTGTCACCACAGATGCGAGATCGTAAACAGGACCATTTACATTGTAAATATGCAGATCTGATGAAATCGTAGTCGGCAGAACATCCTGTGACATCGCCGCCTCGACAATCCCCCACGAAAAAGACCCCGCCCCGTGTCCCACATCAAACACAACGCCCCGCTCAATCGCATCCAGAACCGAATCTCGGATGCGACCTTCGCCATCGAGAATCCCGCACGGAAAGTCGTGAAAACAGTGCGTTAAAATATCTCCACCCTTCATCACCTTCAAAATATCGTCAATCGAATCGCACCACGCATCTTGCGGATGCACCATAATCGGCAATCCAGCCGCATCTGCCGCCTCTCTCGCTCTGTGCAAAGGCAACATCCCGGACCGCTCGCTGACAATACTATTCCGCGTCAGCCGAACCTTCACCCCGAGAACAATATCGCGGTGCTGTTCAATCATGCGACAGGCCTTATCGACATCCGCGTATTCGGGAATCTCGAACTCGCCAATCTCGGCAGTCAGCATACCCTGAGACGAGATATTCATCTGCGCCAAAATCCGCGTCTCGCTCACATCAATCACATACTTCCGGAACCCCGGAAAAATATCTGCACCCGCAGACCCCGCATCGACCACAGTCGTCGCACCTCGCGCAAGACACGTAGGATCGGGTTCAATGCCAAAATGGCTGACACCGGCAAACACATGAACGTGAATATCGATCAATCCCGGCGTCACCACACAACCCGCCGCGTCAATCACCTCGCGGGCATCGCCCGTATCCAGATCTTCCCCAACAGCAGCAACCAGACCTCCTGCAAACGCCACATCCCGCACGTCGCTGAGACCTTCCGCCGGATCGACCAGTATCCCGCCCTTGATGAGCAAATCGTACTTCATACCAACCCCCCCTTCTCGTGAACTCCTTCACTCACCCGGCATGTACGCGCGGCATGATCAGGCGACGATTGCGCGCCAGGGGCAAACCGGCAAAAGCGCAGCGGTTATTCCACTGATCTACAGCCGCGGCACTTTTATATTCGTTAATAATGGCGTGGCGGCCCCGCCGAGTATAGTTGTGCCCGGCCCGGTGTACCACCAGCACATGGATAATCGCCACATCGCCGGGTTGCGCGCTCAGAACAACCGGGCGTTCGGGAGCAATCAAATCATCTGCAATCGTATGGCCCTTATAGGTCGGAAACTCGCCTTCACGGTGGGAACCGGGCACCACCTCAGTCGCCCCGGCTTCAAAATCGGTGGGATCGAGATACGTGATAGCCGCAGCCAGATCTGGAATCGTATGCCGCTCGTACGGCCAATCCTGATGCCAGCTCTGCGCGCAGAAAAATCCGGGTGGTTTATTGCGGATCTTCCCATTGTGAAAATCCAGATCAGGCCCCAAAAGATCGACCATAACCGAAACAATGCGCGGCTCGGTGAACTGATCGAACCAGTAGTCATCAGCCAGCGTCTGATCCATCATACCCACCACATTCTCCGGATTAAAAGGATCGGGCTGATACCCCTCGGGCACCTCCATAAAACTGTAGCGCATATTTTGGGGGCGCCCCTCGGTGCGGACGACCAGATCGTGGAAACGGCCGCGCATCTCCTTCATTTTTCGGGAATCGTAAAAACCCTCCAAAAAGAGAAAGCCATCCTCGCCAAAAGCGCGCTTCTGCTCTGGCGTCAAAATCAACAAATCGGACATGACACAATCCTCCTATAACAACACGGGCAATAGATAAGCGATAGCAACACTAACGATCAGACCGAAAGTGATCTTTGCGAAATCGGAAAGCACCAGACGCGACACCTCCCGGCGGCTACGGTGCTTCTCGTTCCCTGCAACGGCGATCTCGCGTCCTGCCAGCAGACCAACAAAAACCCAGGTCGTACTCATCGGGAGCTTGCTAACTTCCTTAAACAGGAACAGCACAATGCCGTAAATTAAATCTACAAACGTCGCCGAACGGATATCCGTAGTATTTGTCTTCGTCAACACCACCTTCTGGATCGCACCGCCATGCGTATAAAAGATAACGGCTTGCATAGCCAGCATGGCGACAATGGATACAATGAACCATTCCACGGGTATGTCTGGGATACGAGTAACCGGGTCGCGCGGCAGGAAAACATAGATATTGGCCAGATCCTGAATCAGCCACTGGCTCCAGAGAAAACCGGTTGAACACCACTGAGCCACCACCCACCAGGGACTTTTCGGTCCCTCCGTTTGCCTGAAACGGGACTCTAACCCCCGCGTAACCAGCCTGTAAATAAAGATAGCAGCCACGAATGCCGTCGCATATCCAGCCAACGACTTGATCAGCATGCTCGGCAATGCCTTTGGTGCAAACACAGTCAGCGTCAGGAAAGTAGTACTAACCGGAATACCTCCGCGGGTCAGCAAAAGCAGTACAAAAGGCGGGATACAGTAAACCCAGTTAAAATGGTCTGGCACTGTAATCGCCGTAAGCCTCCCATACGAGACATCGCCATCATAGACCACCCACCCATACACGAGGACCACAGTCAGAATGCCGCCGCCAAAGAGCCACAGCACCCACCAGGGACGGTGAGAGTTGGAGCTGAGAAACGTCCCCAGCGTCTGAATTGCGTCGTTGCCGACAATAGAATACGCACCGAGCAAAAAGCCGATGACCATTAAAACTTCCAAACTCATAAATCCCCTCCCTATAAGGTTGTGTTAAATCCATTACCCGAGTCATGGCAGATATTCAACGAATGATTGCGATGATACGCATATCACGCAATCGAAAGATCAAATTTAACACGCGACTGATCGGGTGCAGCGGTAAATGTGACGATCGCCGTAGTACCTGTAATCTCAACGGCTCGCTGTGCGATATCCGCCTCAATCCCAATCTCGAGACCATCCAGACGCCACACATCCTCTTCGAACACAGCAACATTTGGTGAAAAAATCTCAAACACAAACTCCCGCGGATGTCCGGCCTCTGTCTGCTGCTCACCTCTAATCTCAGCCTCAATCGACAAACGCCCAGCCTCCGCCTTCGCCGCAACCTGTCCAATATGCCGCAACGCGAGCCAACCGGTCTCTCCATCTGACATGCGCCAGTGAATCGTCGCCGGATGGTATTGGAAATTGCGGCCAGAATAGCCACCCGAATCCTCTGCGCCGATCATGTAATGCTCATCCAGCCACGCGGTTGCAACGCGCTCATCCGTGATCTGTTTCTCAATACCTCGCGGACCCTCAAATACCGAGAAAGCAGCAGCGATCTCTGACGGCGCATCAACTCCCAGAATCGCAAAACAAGGTCCATAATTGAACTCCGCGTTAATCTCCTCTCCACCCGGGAACGGCGTCACCTCGCGGCCAAACGCGAGCCAGATATGCAGACTCGTAAGCGCAGTATAATGCCTCATATCCATCCCATAGCTACGCGAAAAAGGCCCGCAGAGATTGCCCAATCCCGCGTGATAATAGCGCGCAATATCCCGCCAGAGTTCTGCCTCCATATACGCACCCAATTCGTGGAGGGAACTACTCTCCAGATAGCGTCGCCAGAAACCGAGCGCGTAGAGATTCACGCCGTAATAAGTCGGTGAATTGTACTCCGCAAAAGCATTATTCTGCGCGAACAAACGATAGACCTCACCCCCAAACTCCTCCCCGTATAAAACCATCTCATCGTTACCGATACGCTTCCCAACCCACACGCACATCGCAGCCTTCATCAAAGCGATATTCGAATACGTCGGCGGACAGCGATCCGGTGGCTCGCCCACAACAGCCATCTCCAAAGACCGGATCATGCGATCAACCAACCTCTGGGGCAACCGATCCTCGTACTCCTCGAGCGCAGTCGCAAACCCAAGCCCGATAAACTGTCGCCAATTCGGATCGTAGGTCCGCCACATCACGGCATCACCCTCTGACGGATGCGGCTCGCCCACATAGCGATAAAAAGTACCGTGGTATGGCGTCCCCGGCTCATCGAACTGATTGTCGATAATCGCATCAATCGTACGGCACGCTTGCTCAACATCATCACCCCGATTGCGAAGCAGAAGCCCCACCGCGAACCAGACCGAATTCCGAACCATCAGCACCGCATCATCTTGGCGATGAGACCACAACAACGCGCTATCGGGATCCCAAAACCCCTCTGACCACTCGAGCGACTCAGTTGCGAGATATCTTGCATAAGGCGACAGATCAGATAAAGAAATTCCTTCAGACATCGCGTGTTCCCCTGTTCAAATTTGAGCTCTTCATAATATACGCTCTCATTGCAAATCCTTTACCGAAAATTTCCATTGGGTTATGACGCCGCATGTTGCCGCAACGCTTCGGCAATGCGTTTGAAGCGCGTATCTTCGGAAAACTGCGCGAGCCATTCCATCAACGTCTTATTATCCTCTGTAAACTCCGCATCGGGATCGGCTCCACTTTCCAAAAGCAACTCTACCGTATCGAGATGCCCGTGCCCGCCAGCGCAGTACAACACCGTATGCCCGCGATCATTTGCGACATTGACATCTGCGCCATGCGCGATCAACAAACGCACAATTTCCGTATCGCCATTGCGCGCCGCGTGATGCACAGGCTGATCGCCGCGACCATCTACCGCCGTCGCCAGATGGGGATGCCTGTTGAGCAACGCCTGCACCCGCGCTATATCCGCGAGAAAAACAGCCCCCAGGAATTGCCGCGACAAATCATCAGCCGGACGAACATGGGGATCCAGAGCACCGTATTGAATAAGCAACGAAACAATATTTTTATTATTCGGAACCTCGCCAGCGTAGTGCAACACATAGCCATCATGAGCCGCCAGATCGGCTCCCGCCTCAATCAGCAGTCGCACGATATCCTCGTGTCGCCAAAGTCCCGCGTGGAAAATTGGCCGCCATTCGTATTCATCATCCGCGTCAACAACAGCGGGATCGGCTGCGATCATTTCCCGCACAGCGTCGATATCCCCACGCCTGCATGCATCGTGAATTGTTAGTGTATCACTCATCATTCACCTTCCATTATTTTGTTAAAAACGTTTTCGAGCAATAACAGAATGAAAACAAACACCGTCTCGTGGTTCTAATCTGCGATAGTACTCCAATCTGAATGACTTCTGCAGGACTTTGAGAAGTGTCTCAGTCCTTCTCAAAGAGAAAAACCGCTTCGGCTCATAAGTATCTCGCTCCAAAACACCCTCAAAATCTTCTCCACCCCACACGCCAACATACATCAACCCATCCTCCACGAGCCGAGTCGCGATCAAATCGAAAATTTCATCTATATCTGCCTGTGGGATATGCAGCAGACAATTCATAGAATACACCGCATCAAAAGACTCGCTCAACTGATCGAGATTATAGCAATCCAAAACGCGAGCAGAAACGCCCTTCTCTCTCGCCAGCTTTACCATCGCAGGCGCATTGTCAACCGCAACAACCTCGAACCCTTGCTCCTGAAAGAATTTCGCATCGTGACCGGGACCACATCCCAGTTCGAGAATAGACCGTCGTCGTTCATTTCTCAAACACTGCAAAAACGCGCTTCTCTCTCGCTCCTTAAACGCATCGGTGGAACTATGCTCCCTCTCCAGCGCATGTCTTTCATACGAGGCAATCAGACTATCGGTGAACTCCATGAAAGCCTCCCAAAATAGATTGGCAGATGGGAACAGCTTGATTTTCAGCCACAGCCTCCTTATTATGCCTTGCAACGTCCACAAAACCAAAGACATTTTTTGTAGATAGGGCAAAAAACTTTATGACAACAGATCAAATCAAAGCGCGTCTTGAAAGCGACAAAATTCAAAAAATTAAACTCGCTGGCTTCGACATCGACGGCGTTATGCGCGGCAAATACATATCGATCGACAAATTCTTTTCTGCCATCGAAAAGGGCCTGGGCTTCTGTGACGTGACATTTGGCTGGGATATGATCGATCAACTCTACGAACAACCGACCGTCACGGGCTGGCATACCGGATACCCGGATCTCCTCGCCAAAATTGACCTCAGTACCTATCGCGTAATACCCTGGGAACAAAATACCGCGTTATTTTTACTCGACTTTTACGAAAACGAAAATCAGCCACTTGCGGTATCCCCGCGCCAACTGCTCCAAACTGTCGTACGCAAAGCGAATGACATGGGATTCCAGCCATACATGTCAGCAGAATACGAATACTTCATCTTCCGGGAAACGCCCCATTCCCTGGAAGACAAAGGATTTGAGAACATGACCCCACTCTCGCCCGGCTGGTTTGGCTACAGTGTATTGCGAGCATCTGCGGCTTCAGAATTTGTTCACGCAATCATCGATGGAATGGGAGCGTATGACGTTGAACTGGAAGGCATACACACCGAAACCGGACCCGGCGTATATGAAACCGCGATACGGTACGACACAACATGTAACGCCGCAGACAAAGCCGCCCTATTCAAAACAGGCGTAAAAGAGATCCTATCCAGACACGGACTCGTCGCAACTTTTATGGCGAGATGGAGTCCAGACTACCCCGGTTGCAGCGGACACCTGCACCAGAGCTTGTGGAATTTAGAGAGAGACACCAATCTATTTGCCGATGAATCAGATCCACAGGGCATGTCTCAAATAATGAAACACTATATCGCAGGACAAATCGCGGCAATGCCCCACACGATGGCACTCATATGCCCGACTATCAACTCTTACAAGCGGACAGTCCCCGGAGCCTGGGCGCCGACCAACGCCTCCTGGGGAATTGAAAATCGAACCACATCTCTCCGCGCAATTCCCGGTACATCCCCTGAATCCACGCGCACCGAATATCGACTCGCAGGTGCCGACGCCAATCCCCACATCTCAATGGCCGCCAGCCTTGCCGCCGGGCTATACGGCATAGAGCATCAACTCGACCCCGGCGAGCCTTATAACGGAAATGCCTACGAAGCTCCCGAAGAACGATTTGCACCTTTGCCAAAATCACTTGAAGAAGCAACAGACCGTTTAAAAAACAGCGAAATCAGCCGCGCCTGCCTCGGCGACACATTCGTAGATCACTTCACAATCACCCGCGAACACGAAATTGCGGAATATCGCCGCGCCATAACAGATTGGGAACTCAAGCGATACTTTGAGATCATCTGAACGCCTCCACAATATAGTTCCCCACCCGCAGGGCATTTGCCGCAATCGTCAAACTCGGATTGACGCCGCCAGATGTGGGAAACACACTCCCATCCGTCACAAACAAATTGTCAATCCCCCTGAACTGGCAGTTCGCATCCAATACACTCGTCTCTTCATCATCGCCCATACGCACCGACCCCACGCCATGAGAAAAAGTGTCGATACGATAAGTATGAAAAAAAAACGCGCCTGACGCGCGCAAAATCCCTTTGGCCTTCTCCACCAGATAATCGCGGCGATCGCAGTCACGCGCTGTGTACTGATGTATGACCTGTGCGCGGCTGATGCCATAAACATCCTGCTCATCTGCCAGCACCACGCGATTCTCAAACTGCGGCTCATCCTCTGCAACACACAACAGATTCTGCAAAAAACCAGCAGCTATTGCCGTCAGATTTTTAAGTCCAAAAGGCGCGTGGTGTTTCAGCGCTACAGGCGACGGCGTATAAATATCCTGAATCACTCCAACGGCGCGACCGTCCTGCCCTCGAAAATCCCCGTAAAAATCCGAAAAACACACCTGCTTGTGAAACACCCGTTCCGGATTCGTGCGAAACGGAAACACCCCCGCCACAACAGCATTGCAATGACGCATCAAAAATCGCCCAATCAAATCGCCCTGCGGAAACGAATGCAACTCTGACCGCAACAAAATAGCCGGACTTTGCAGCGCCCCCGCAGCGACAACAGCAACAGGCGCGGGCACTTCAAACGCCTTTTTTGTACGCCGATCCACACACGCCACAGCGCGTACGCGCCCCCGTCTGTAAATAACACGCGCAACCTGCACCCCCGTCAAAATCTCAGCCCCTGCATCTTGTGCCAACTTGAGCAACGTCATCGTCAGATCATTTTTAGCCTCAATTTGACACGGAAACCCATCGCAGGTCAAACATCGAATACACACCGTCCGCGCTTGATCTGAAAAATTGATCGCCAGTGGCATGCGAAAAGGCCGATACCCCAGCGCGCATCCAGCATCCCAAATGCGTTGTGCAGGACGGGACAGTTCAACAGGCGGATACAAATAGTCGCCCGTTCGCGGCGGTTCGCACGGATCGACACCCTCTTCTCCATGCACTTCCAACAAACGCTCGACACAATCGTAATGCGGAGACAGATCCCCATACAAAATCGGCCACGCGACCAGATCTTCTTCGCGCAGCCTCAGCGATGCCCCACCGTAAAACACGGACATCCCACCAACCACCTCATTCTCGACCACATCTGAAAAATTGCGGTCTTCATATTGCCTCACCCGAAGCGGTGATGGCCCTTGATAGCGTTTCTCAACCAGCACAGAACGGGGATCCCAATCCTTTGCATCGCGCCTTGCCCAATCGCCTCGTTCCAACAGTAAAACCTTCATACCCGCCGCAGCCAACACATAAGCGCAGGCACTACCCCCAAATCCCGTACCGATAATAACGGCGTCGTAGTCGTTAAAATTCATTAAACCTCAAACAAATATAAAACAATTAACCCAACAATAATAATCAGTGCCCCGTAGTGGAATTTTTCTCGGGCATCAATACACCGCTGAATCCGCGGCAAATCGGGGCGAAATTTGCCCGACATCGTACGCTGAATATAAGTCTTGTAATACTCCACGACAAAACGCTCCAACCCACCATTCATATAAACCAGAAATCCCAACGATATGGGATGCATGGAATCATTGAGAAAATAGAACAGCGGCGAACAAATCGCCAGCACCAGACCCGACCGCTGAAACTTCAAAATTTTAAACCCCTCAAACGGCGCGTCTTTATACGCCCCGCCAAGCGACACCAGCAGACCTGTTACATAAGCCGTCAAGAGAAAGACCCAGAAACTCGTCACAGGCGCGGGAATCAACAACACGGCAAAAACGCCCAGCACCAGCACAGTTCCCACAGCATAGCGCAACAAATCGCTCGCCACATACCGCCCAAAAAACGTAATGCGCGAAGGCACAAAATACTTACCCTGATCTTCCGTGCGAAAAAACCCCTTATAAAGCTCGGCCAAAAACCGTTCCAGCCCCATAATCAGAAAAAAAATCTGAACCCATCCCAGCGCAGAAAAACTCGCCTTAAAAATCGGGACAAAATACAACACCGCAAAAATCACAATATGAAAATAAATACTCCGGGGAAAAGTTCTGGACTTAAAATCCTCGTAAGGCGAATCCTTAAACGCCCCCCACAAAGACGTATAAAGTCCAGATACGATACTCACACCCAGGCCAATATAGAAATTCATAGCTATTATTCCGATTCGCCTAATGCCTTCTCTCGCCGCATCCGCCCCCCTTCAAGCACCTCCAAAATAGCGGGTAGCACCAGCACGGCAGCCACAAAACAGGTCAACAAACCAATCAACGCCAATCGCCCAATTGAATTGAGGCCGGGATGCGTCGCCATCATCAATCCAAAAAAACCGATCATCGTCGTCAACATAGAAATGAACATCGCCCCACCCGTGCTCCTGATCACCACCGGCATAGACCCGGGCCCCTCCTGCCTATATCGGTGATAGAGATGCACCCCATTGTCAATCCCCATACCAATGATAGTGGGCAATGCGACCATATTGTAGAAATTGAGCTTCAAATCCTGCAAATACAGCGAACCACACATCCAAATAGTGCCACAGGCAAGGGGAAAAATCACCAGCAAAGCAGAGCGCAAACTGCGAAAATCAGCCAGCACAATGAGAAACACAACCGCTACTGTCAGCGAAATCGCACGCGGACTATCGCGCAGCATCAACTGCAACATATCGGCAAAAATGATATTGGAACTCGACGAATAAAACACCTTGCCCGATGCGGTTTGAATCTCGTGTGAATCTTCGGCAAATGCAATGGCGTTTTTCCCATCGCGCAACTGCACACTCGGCAAAATTTGCGCAAAATACGCCTGACTGCCATCAATAGTCTCAAATTTTCTCAATAAATTCTCGGGCAAATCCTCAACCGAAAGTCTTTCGACATCCAACAAATCGCGCAGGGAATCGAGCTTTGCCTTTTGTGTGCCCCTGATCAACTTCGCGCCCTCCCCATTGGCCAGCGCGCGAATTTCTCCTATTATCTCCAGCTTCTCGTCCTGACCGCGCAACTCTGTCCAGAGCGTTTTGACTTTGTCAATTGTTGGCGTTGGATCATCTTCGGCTATCTTCTTTTCCAATGCATCTACAATTTCATCGAGTTCCGCTTTGCTATCCGCCAGCACAATACCATAAGACTGCGATTCACTGCCGTATTTCGGAATCGTCGCCATCTTTTGTTTCACCTTGACCGATGCGGGCAAATTAGAGCGCAAATTGGTAAAATCGTATTCAAAATCGATATCGCGCAAATGAATACCCAGATATATCGTGAGAATCAGCGCGCTGGCAATCACCAACAATGGATATGGAAAATGCCCCCGGCTGCCGCCCCAATTGTGTCCCCACACATGCCGCATGCGAATCCACATGAACCTTTGATCTGCCAGCACCAGCACAGCGGGCAATACAGTCGTCATAGAGACCAACGACATCAAAATGCCCGTACCCACAATAAAACCAAACTCGGAAAAGCCTCTAAAATCTGTCAGAGTCAGAGAAAAGAACGCAATGGACGTGGTAATCGCCGCCGTCAAAATAGCCTGTCCAGTCTGACTCAGCATCGTCTCTATAGACATCCGCACATCCGTCTTGTCCATCCGAACTTCGAGATATCGCGCAAACATATGAATGCCAAAATCGATCCCCAGCCCAAACAAGATTACAAACAAGAAAACTGTCATAGTATTCAAATTGCCGATAACCCAATAAGTAATCGCAAACGCCCAGATCAAGCCCATCGCCAGCGGAATAGCCACAAAAAAAGCCGCCAACGGCTGGCGGAAATAAAATGTCAAAAGCGCGACAATACCCATGATACCAAATATCAACGTCGAGCGGACATCGCTTAAAATGGTATCGTATTCATCAATTTTGTTCTTAAACGGCCCCCCGTATTCAATCAACATCTGTGGGTGATACGCGCGCGGATTCACCTTCTTAACCGCCTGCTGGATCACCCGCTGCATATCCTTGGCAAAACCGATATTGCTCACCGTACCTGCTGCCATCGCCTCCAATGCCAGGATGGTGCGGTCGGGATTGGTATAATACGTCTCGTCCCCGTTATCCGCCGTGCGATACTTAGACTCAATATCCGAAAAATCGAGCACGGCTTCTTCTTCATCGAGAGAAATATACAACGGTGACAGCTTCAACTTTTCCTGAATGATATAATCATCTATACGCGTGAGAACCTCATCCAAATCGTCCGTTTCCATAAACAACAGCGCGTTCTTGCGATAAAATTCCGCATCTCGCTTGTAATCGACAAAATTGATATAGGTCTCGTATTTCTCGTCCTGTAATTCACGTGCCAGATCCTCGGCAAAACGCCTATTTGCCTCAAAATCGGGACTCTGCACCAAAACCACCAGACTGCCCACGCCGCCCACGCGCTGTTTGATCTCATTGAGCGTCTTCACACTCTGATAATTTTCCGGAATCAGGGCAACGAGATCCGTCTCGAGCTTCCGTCCAAGCCTGTACACAAAAATACTGCAAAAAGCCGTCAACAAAATCGACACCACAAGAATACCTCTGTAGTGTCGATAAGTCCACCCCGCCAAAAAACGAAGCCCCGCTTCAACCAATGGGTGCCACCTTTCTAATCCGACGTATCTTCACTTAGTTTTTCTTTTAACTTATCCATCAAGCCTGCAAAAGAAGACCTGCGAATCTCCCGGCGAAACTGCGACCGATTGCTGCGTGCAACACTCAACTCATCGATGACCATATCGTAAATCAACCACTTGTCATCAACGAGATGCAATTTATAGTCAATCGTACTCGACTCCCGCCTGTAATACACCACCGTCTTGACAACAGCCAGTGTGCTGTCAACCTCGACACCCGTATAATCGATCTTTTCCGCTTTCGTATATAACGCGGGATCGGCGTAATTCTTCTCGATCAACTGCCTGTTCACAGCCACAAAATCAGCTCGCTCTTCCTCTGTTCGCGCTGCCCAATCCCGGCCGAGAGACTCCCGACTAAATGTTTCAAAATCGAACAACTCACCCACGATAGCTTTAAGCGCGGCGCGCTCTTCGGGCGTATCGCCCCCGGTTTCTGAACGCACAATATCCTGAATCGCCCCATCGCGGCTCTTCACCATCTCGAGCAGCGCATCGCCCTGATCAGACGCACCCGCCACACCCATCAAAACGAGCATCAGGAATGCAGATCTGAGCAATAAAATCATAACATATCGCCTATTAATATCAATAACTTGTTTACAGACAGAATTTTCATCCATTTTAATATTTTTTTCCCCCAAAGTCAAGACAACGACAGCCTGTCTCAAAAAAAGAGAACATGAGTATTAACAAAAATAAAGAACGCCCTATTTTGCAACTAAATTCTCTAATGATCTTGCAAAAAATATCGCGTACAAACAAACTTCTGTTGAAGTTATACACCCCCCCAACAGAAGTTTATCTCAACTCAGACAGAATTTGCATCAATCCGCTTTCTCTCCCAGCTTCGCCTCATCCACATTCAAAGCACCGCGCGCGCGCAGCATCTGTCCGCCAAAGCCAAAAATACCCGCCGTCAACAGCGCAGAACCAATCACGAGAAACCAGTACATACCCGCAATACTATTCGCGACAGCCAGCGTGCAAAAGAACGCGGCAAAAAAATCGCGGCGACTCACAAATTTGAGCGACATACAAAAACGGTGAAACCACCCGCGTTCACTCTCGGGAACATCGCTCGAAAACGCCATATTAAAACTCACAATACTGCCGGACCCCACCAGTTTCATATACAGAAAAATCAGCAATACCCCCAACGCATCGAGAAAAACCATCACACCGCCCAGCAGGGGATAAAATGCCTCACCCGTATATTCATACATCCCGGCGAGCACCGCCATAAAAAACACGAGATAAGACATATTATCCGCCAGCGTATCGACCCACTCGCCCAGGCGAGAACCCATAAATTTTAATTTGGCAATCTCGCCATCGCACCCATCTATAATAGACGCAAACTGAAACAACAGCCCGCCCAGAGCCAGATGCAAATAACTCGTACTCCCCTTAAAAACCAGCCATGCCGACAAAAAACTCAACAACATCGTCGCAATCGACAACTGATTTGGCGTAACAGGTGTATGCACGAGCACACGAGAAATGCGCGTAGAAATTTTGCGATTGAAATAGCGCGAAACAAAACCATCGGTCGGCTTGCCGAGCCTGCGAAACATCTCTTGCTCGGCGTGGACATGTGCCTCGGGCGTATCCACATCGAGCCAAAACGCGCCATCGATATCCGCAGTCCGCATACTGCCTTTCTCCGCCAGAACGCGAATCCCCCCCGACAATGACCCCTCGCCCTCTGCAATAGACTGCTCGAGCGCGCCAAACAAAAACGGACTGCACAGAAAAATCCCCGTATCCACCGCATTGAAATCGGCCAGCTCTTTTCCAATTTTGACCACGCGATGATTCTGCGTCATCACCTTTGTAGCATCTTCCATATCAAAAATGCCATCGAGACCTGTATCGACACACAGCACAGCTTCATCCCGACCAACCGGCATACGACGCAATTTGACCAGTATCTCGGGATCAAACAGATGATCGGACATTAAAAGAATAAATGGCTCATCGACATATTCCCTGGCACTTAATACCGACACCCCATTGCCGCGCGCCCATTCCTTATTTTGAACCCAATCAATCGCCACATCCGAAAGCTGCGGATCATCGGCAAGTGCGTGCATAATCTCCTGGCACCGATACCCAACCACAACCACAAACTCTGAAATGCCCGCGCGCATAGCCGACAAAATCGTGCGCTTGAGCAATGGCACGCCGGCCAGGGGCACGAGAGGCTTGGGCAAATCCGCCCCATAACCTCTCAACCGACTGCCCATACCGGCGGCAATAATTACAGCTTTATTCACCATAACTTCTACAACCTTTCGCAATATCCCGAGGAATTTACAAAAGACTGCGTCCAACAGCCCGTTGTAATCTCGTCCAGGATCGGTTAAAATTGAACACTGCTTCGTAATATTTGGCGCGAATAATGCCGTACTCTTTTGCGGCATCAATCATATCCGATGCCTCTTCAAGACCGGCATTAAATCCATCGCGAACCGATATAAACCACCGGCGGGTCGCCCGCCTCGCCTGGCTGGCAGCCGCCATATTTTTTTTTGCCTCGATCAACTCGCGGTAAATCTTCTCAATTTCAATTGCCACGCCCTTCTCTGCCAGTTGCTTTTGATACAACAACTTCTGATATTCCAAACTCGCTTTTCGCGCCTTCGCAGACGTAAGCCCAAACGACAGCGACTGTCGAACACCTATCACCGCCCCTGCCTGCAAAATATTGAAATCATCTCTGGCAAAAGGACTTGTCTGATCGTCGCGATTCGGTGCATACCCATACTTAAATTGACCCGCAATAAATATCTGGGGATACTGCTCGCCTTTTGCCACCTGCACCAGGGATTCACGTATCTGTACGACAGCCTGCAACTGCTGCATATCCTCGCGGTCACCTGCGCGTTTGAGATAAAACTCAAGCGACTCAATCTGCACATCAACAGGCGTTAGTGGACCAGCAAGAGCCAGCGAATCTCCTTCACTCAATCCCAGAAGCATGCGCAGGGCAGACTCGGCAAGCGCTTTTGTTTTCGCTGCTTCGTGTACTTTTTCGCGCACATCAAAGGCAAACCGGTCAATGCGGTTCAGATCGGCATACGTAAAATCGCCTTCCTCTGCCTCCAGTTTCTCCGACACAAAATCGCGCGCCGTTTGAAAATCACTTTGCGCCTCCAGTGCCAGTGCCCACAAATCCTGCGTCAGTTGCAACCCAAAATACACCTCGGCAACCTGAAGCTCCAGGTCGCCTCGCGCTTTTCGCAACCCCGCCTGCTGAGCCGTCACCCCTGCCATAGCCGCTGCTTTGGCACCTGATAAATGACCGAACGTGAACAGAGGTTGCACAACTGTGGCTTCCGTACGCGTAAAAATATTCAAATGACTCAGCATGGTCTCGCCGACGAGCGCGTCGCCGCGCGCCTCGGGCGAAGGTCCAATAAAGGATCGCAGCTCAAACTGCGGCAAAAAGCGGATGGCATTGGCCTGATCTAATTGCGCCCGCGCAATATCGACATCAACCGTTGCGGCACGCACGCCGGGATGTACGCGCATCGCCCGTGCAATACTCGCGGACAAATCATACGTTTCGGCGTACGGGGATGAGATAAAAATCCCAAAAAAGAACCCACACAGCTTTAACATGTGTGAAAAAACAACACACCTGTTGCAATTTAACAACATATTACCCCTGGACCCCGGCGCAAAATTTCAAATACATAAAAATCTATATCTATATTAAACAAATATTTAAAAAGAGACCATGCAAACAGGCACAAAATATCTCTATATATAAGCGAAATCCGTGCCATCGTAAAATATACAAAAAAACCGGACAAAAGTCCGGGTAAGCTATACTAACGTTTTCATCCGCGAGAAGTTCCCCTCCACAAATTCACCGCCGCACCGCTATCAAAACAAATCCAAAAGATACCCAGAAAATTTTCCGGATGCGCCGGATCAATGCAACGCCCAATCCCAATTCTGGTGTCAACCCCAACAATTGAAAAAGAAACACATGCCCACTCTCAAAAACACCGATCCCCGATGGAATAAAGAAAAACGCTGTATTTATAATCAACGACAAAGACGTGAGCAAAAAAGCGGTCAAAAAAGATTGTGGCTGTCCCAACAAGTTGAGAATCGCATACACTTCAAAAATTCCCAAAACCCAACTCAGCATGTGCAGAGCCATACACAGCCAGAACCCCAGGCGGTTCTGCTGGTAAAATGTCGCAATCGTCCGATCAACTTCTTCAAATTTTTCACGCCTCGACTCCAAAAAAGAGAGACGCAACTTCTTCAAAACATCCAGCAACCATACAGATGCCCGTTTGCGCTGAGACACATAAGCCGCCACAATCCCAACCGTACCCAGCACCAGGGCAGCTCCCAACCCAATCTGCACCTCTATTGAAAGCGAAAACATGCCCACGGCCAATCCCGTGCCAATCAGCGCAAAGACCAGGCCGCTCACCAGTTCAACCGTCTTATTGATCACCAGAGAAGGTACGCCCTGCGTCACAGAAACCCGGTCGCGCAACATATACGCTTTGGCCACCTCACCGCCCACATGGGAAGCCGGTGTGACATTGCCAACCGCTTCTCCCGACAACTTTGTGCAAAAAAGTGCCCAAAAATGCGGACGGTCGCCATCAAAACACATCGCCCATGCCCACGTATTGCTCACATGCCAGCCCAGTGCAATAAGCAAAACAGGTACATAGCCCCATCCCATCTGCCGCACCTGTATCCAGGCGGCGATAATTCCAACTTCGTAAATCAACACCGCCAGCAGCGTTAACCCAATGCCCCACAACATCACCTTACGCACAGTTTTCATTCGCTATCTATCCCAAAAGAAACGGCGACCAAAATGCGCCGCCGTTCGTCAATAATGTCTTCTGAAACACCGTCAATTAACCCGCATAATCACATGATATCCCAGAGGGGTTTTGACAATTCCACTGACTTCATTGGGTTTGAGCTTCATCACTGCAGCTTCAAAATCCGGATGCAAATCGCCCTTAGAGAAAAATCCCGTGCTTCCGCCATTTTCTTTTGAAGGATCAATAGAATAACTCCTCGCCAAAGCGGCAAAATCTTCTCCGGATTTGAGCTTATTCAAAATTTCCTGAGCCTCAATTTCCGTCTTCACCAGAATATGCCGCACCCGCATCTTGCCCGCCTGAATCGACTTAATAATATCCAGATTGCCCTGTGCGTCGCGCAGCGTACTGGCATCCTTGCTTTCGGCCATTGCCGTTTCATACGCCCTTCGCGCCTTGTCAAAATCTCCCCGAGCCGAATAAATAAACCCCAGATTGTTGTGAACCTCAGCATCTTTGGGATCAATCTCCAATGCCTTCTCGTAAATCACACCTGCAGAATCGACCTTCTCTTCGCCCAAATACAGCAATGCCAACCGCTTATAGGGTGCAATCCACTTAGGCGCGCGCGAAATACAGGTCAACAGCTCGGCCTTGCCCTGTGCAATATCGCCCTTAGCCACATAGACTTCTGCCAGCCTGAACCGCACCAAATTGCCATCGGGCGCGCGTTCCAAAACGCCCAGCATCTCGCCAATACTGGCGTCAAAATTACCCCTGGCTGCGTACAACTGGGCAAGTGCATCGCGCACCTCGAGATCATCCGGAGCGAGATCGCGCACCTTTTCCCACGCTGCCTGTGCGATATCCAGAGAATCCACTTCTGCACTCATAAAACCGAGTGCGCGATACACCGACGGATCTTCTGGCGCAGTCTCAACAGCCTGTCGATATGCCGAAAATGCCTGCTGCGTCATCCCCAGCGCGTGAAAAACCCCACCCCGGTTAACCATCAACATCACATTATCCGGATTGGCATCAAGACCGCGATCCATCACGGCAATTGCATTGAGTGTATCGCCCACTGCAATATGGGTCAGCGCCAGAGATTGATACGCCTCGATAAAATCGGGACGGCGTTTGAGTGCCGCTTCAAAATCGGCAATAGCTTCTCCGAGCTTGCCCAGATCGCTATTCAAAGATGCGCGCTCTGCCAGAAGCAAAGCGGGCTCATTGCTTTGCCCAATACCCCGATCCAGCGCAGAAAGAGCCTGAGAAATTTTGCCCTGTCGAACGAACACCAGCGCCAGATCGCGATATCCGCGAACAGAGCCCGGTTTAATCTCCACCACCTTTTGAAAAGCAGCCACCGCCGCATCTAATTGCCCGGCCTCTGCGTAAAGCATACCCAAAAAACCGTGCGCTGCCACACTATCGGCATGTGCCTCGACAAAAGCGCGCGCCACCTCGAGGGCATCGTCAATTTTGCCGTCGCTGTAATGCGTCTCAATCTCTTTCAAAAACTCTCGCGCATCCACAACCGGGGCCTGAAAAAATATCATACCCCATACAAAACACAGCATCCACCGTTTCAAAACGCAACCTCCATCCTTGACAACATCAGCACAACACAATATAATCACATCTCACCTATGAAAACTCTAAAACAAAACACCGTACCACTCATAGCCTTTCTAATTGCGGGAAGCACGGCAACGCTCGCTTACGACCACTTGTCCTACGTGATCCCCTATGTGGTCTTTAAGTATCCCATAGCCATTGTCGTACTCTACGCATTTTTTCAGCTCATCGCATTTGCAGAGCGTCGCCGCAGTGCCCAACTCGACGAAGTGGGCTTGCTTCGGCCTCTGCGAGACGGTGCATTCCTCGTATGCCTGCACGCACACCTGCGCGACCTCGGCATAGATTTGAACCTTTTATCTTCCACGTCCAGCATGCACCTCGCCCTGTTGTCCTGGGCGGTCGCCCTCATCGGATATTACGCCCTTGAGCAACCCGGAGGACTACCCGGCCGCACAATCAATATCCTGTCCTCTCCTGCCACGCGCATCACAGTCTGCCGCGGACTCATCATCTCGGGACTGCTCGGCGTGGTTGGCACATTCGCGGCGATCGTGCAGCCCCTCTGGCTCGTCCTCCCCTTGCTTCTGGTATTCATTCGCGCCTATCAACGTTCCGGAGAGGATCGTGAACGTCCAGAATGAACGCCTCAACACCCGCGCCGCCCTGCTCAACCTCTTGACAGCAATCCTCTGGGGCGGCAATTCCGTATCCATCAAAATGGGGCTATCTGGTATTCCGCCGCTTTGCCTGGCCGGCATGCGCTTCTTGCTCGGCGGCCTCGTCGTCTATATCTGGACGCGCCCCTTGAAAATCGACCTGAAACTCAAATCCAACGAGCGGCGAGGCATAGTCGGCCTCATCTTTCTTTTTCTCGCACAGATATACCTGCTCAATGCGGGAACCGATTACACCCTCGCCAGCCGCTCGACCATCTTTATCTCTGCCTATCCCTTCTTCACCGCCTCGTTTGCACACATCTTTATACCGGGTGACAAAATCAGCACGCGCAAAATGATCGGCATGGTATTGTCTTTTCTCGGCGTAATACTCATCTTTGCCGAGAGCCTATCACTCGGCGAACTTCAACATCTTCTGGGCGATATCCTCGTGCTCGCAAGTGCTGCTCTGCTCGGCGCCCGCCAGATTTATCTCAAGCGTCTCGTCCAGAACATACACCCCGGAAAAGTCTTGATCTGGCAATCCGCCCCCAGCGTACCCATCTTTTTTTTCCTCAGCTCACTATTTGAAACACAGGCCATCCAACTTGATATCCGCGTCCTGAGTGCCGTTCTCTATCAGGGGCTGGTCGTCGCGGGATTCTGCTTTATCCTCCTCACCAGCCTGCTAAAACGCTATTCGGCCAGCCGCCTCTCGGTTTTTGGATTCATCACCCCAATTGTCGGCGTCGTCGTCAGCAACCTCCTCCTCGGCGACCCCATCTCACCCGCCATTCTCCTCAGCCTCGCGCTCGTGGGCATCGGCATCACCATTGTCAATACATCACAGTGAGCCTCTCTCAAGCGCACAGCCTATCAATCTATGCGGTCTCATTATACACCGCAAGAAAAAACTGGTTTCAAAACCCAATATCCGCGCTTTAATCGAGCCGAATATCTGGCAACTCAAAATCATCGCCCGTGTCTTCAATCCACTGTGCAAGACGCTCGTGGCACCGATCCTTTTCCTTCTGAAACGCCCTGTTATAGACGTAATTCGCCTGCTCATACGGATCATCCGCCGTATTGAAAAGCAACCAATCATTACCCGGCGTACAGGCGTATTTCCACCCATCTCGCATCACCACAGCCCGCCACGCCTTATTCACAGTATGCGAATGCATCTTTCGGGGAATCTGCTGCAAATACGCCGAATCGGGCTCTGCATTTCTATTCGGTTTACCCTTGAACTCAGCGGCATTGCTGGAAATACAGTGGCCCGAATAATCGTACCCAACCATGCCCTCGGGAACGGGAATACCACAAAGACCCAGCGTCGTAGGCGCAATATCCACGTGATTGATCACCGCATCGGTAGATCCCGTATTCATATTCGCACCTCCCCCCACCTTGCCGATAATAAACGGAATGCGGATCGACTCTTCCCACGGCGATGATTTGCCCGTCTGCGCGTGGCTCCACAGCATATCGCCGTGATCGGAAAAGAAAACCACATAAGTCTCCCGATCAACACCCATATCTTTGAGCCCCATGCGAATCCGCCCCACATTATAATCCAGATTCTCCACCATCGCGTAATAACCCGCATGATCCAGGGCTGCCCGCTCGCGGATCCGGGGAACAACCGGCACATTGCGCCGAAGCTGAATATCCGACGGATGGATCCGGGGCGCACCGCGCTCCGGATTGGTAGGCGGCACAAAGGGACCGTGCGGCGGCTGCACTGAAAGCACGGCAAAAAACGGCTGATATTCTTCTTCACCATTTACATGATCCGCGAGATGGTCTAAAAACAAGGTCGTCAGACTATCGGTTTCATATCCGTCCAAACGCCGGGGCGTTTCGCCCTCCGAACCATAAACATAGCACTCGTTCTGATTATTGTTATTCTCATACCCCATCCAGTACTGAAAATTTCCCCTGCGCTCGGGAGGAACACAGTTCTCCCGCGCATTGGACCCGTCCAAATGCCACTTGCCCACATAAGCCGTGTGATATCCCGCATCATTAAAAGGCATAGCAATAGTCGGAATCGCCGGATCCAGTGGAGACGGCGTCTGCGTCACCCCATTCTGGTGCGGATAAGTACCCGTCATTAGCGCACCGCGAAAAGGCGAGCACCACGGCGCACCGGAAACTGCGCAGTCAAAACGCATACCTTCACGCGCGAGATTGTCGATATTCGGCGTAAACACATTGGGATCACCCCGATAGCTCAATGCATGCGCGCGGTGTTGATCCCCAAAAACCCAGATCACATTAGGTTTGCGTACAGGGCGAAACGAAAATTTCTCACTCATATTAAAAACCTTTCTAATGCCCGTGATCGTGCAAGGGCGTATGATCGTGATAAATACCGTGCTTGTGCATCTGCTGGTGCAAGCGATTGTGCGCGGCCTCCAGCGTGGCGCGCATCTGTTTCAAACGCCTTGCCTCGGGTCGCGGAGCGAGCGTATCCAGATAGGCAATTGCCCCTTCGATCTGTTCCAAAACCGTCGTAGCATCCGCCCGTGAAAAAATTGGCATCCCCTCCACAACCACCTGCACGGCACTCGTGTGTGCGGCAATCTCCCCGTGCTGCCCCTTATAGCTCCCGCGCACCCGAAGTGCAATCCACGTCGAATCCTCCACCCGTACCTCTGCACTCCCCGAAGCCGACAACCTCTTATCCACATTCACCTGCTCATACGTCAGCCCGCCCACAACGATCTCGACCTGATCAATCGGCAAACGCACCGACGCCACCTCCCACGTCACATTGACCGTCCCGCCAGAAGCGGGCAACTGCACCCGTGAACCGGGCGCCTTCCCTTCCACCTGAATCTCTGCAAGCGGCCCCACCGTCACAAACGTATGACCTGCCTTTGTCGCCGCCATCCAGTTTTCATAGCTAAACTCGCGATCTCCCAAATGCGTATAAGTCCGCACCCCGCCGAGTTGCGACGCAGCCGCCATCTTGTCCGACCCACCCACAACTGGAATGTGGTATCCCAAATTCAAATAGCGATACCAATCGGCAATCCCATAGGGATTGATCTGTGCATTGTGCGGATTAAACGTCATCATCTCCATCGCGTGGATCAACCCCAGCACAATATCTGCTGCGCGTTCGCACTGCGGATTTGGACCGTGCGGCATCACCACCAGCCCACCCTGATCAATGCACTGCTGCGCCCACTCGGCCATCGTGACTTCCTGCGCGTCGCCCAGCGCGGATTCCGACGGTCCCCCCGAACACAGCGGATGAATCATAAGCCCCGAATAGCCCAGCAGCGAAATATGTCCGAGCACCTGCATGCGATTCTCGGTTCCAACGCGCACGAGAAACTCGCCATCCCCACCAAAATCCTTTGCGCCCAAAGTCGTCTTACCATCAAAATCCGATACATTGCTGAACATTTCACCCCACTGGCTCGCCAGCAAATTCACCACATTCACACCCTCGCCCTCGCCTTCCAGAAGCGCTGTTTGCGGACTCAGAAAATGCACATGCGTATCGGCTGTCACCCACCCCTTTTCCCGCCACTTGAGCACGCGATCAATCTCAAAAGTCACCACATCAGTATCGGGACCAACCGTAAACGTCTCGCGAATCGGCGCAATCTCATATCCCTTCTGAATATCGACATACACATTGCCCAAAGGCAAGTCTGCCACGCATTCTCCCGGGATATAACAATACTGATTCAAGCCATTGACATACTCGCCGTAATTGTCCTCAAACCAGTGCGGATTCACCTTGCGGTGATACCCCTTAGGCGGCAAATACTCCCCTGCCTCGCCGTGCATGTGCAACCGCACAGCAACCGGCGTCTCGGTCCCTTTCTCCACCACCCGAATTGCGACCGGACGATGTGCGGGCTGCACCTCGACAATCTCCCTTGCATCTGCCAGATCGTAACCCTGCACCTCCCCATCCCCCTCCACATAAAGCTTCCCCTGCGGGTGAGCGATATACTCGACAACCACCTCAGAAGAAGACCGCTCCGGCTGTACATCCACCTCTGCGCTCAACCAGCGTTCCGCATCGTAATCCAGCACAGCCCGCGCCGACATCACCACCCCCAGATCAATATCTATATCCTCAAGCTCGCCATTTCTATTCAACTGCGCGCCCTCGGGCAATGCCAACTTCAATTTTTGGCGCACACCCGGCCGCAGCGGATGATCGGCGACCTGCGTATGCGTGATCCCCAGCACCAGCGACCGCTCGTTCCTGGGAACCAGTGTCAGATACCGAATGGGCTTCTCCGGATTGGGATTGGGCAACGCATAAACCCACAGCTTTATGCGCCCGCCATCTCGCCCCGAACTGTGCCGCGTCTCGGCGCGACCATAAGCCGATGCAGGACGACGCCCCAGACCGTGTTCATCCGTAGCACCCATCACAACCCCTGGTTTGGCCGCAGGCATCGCTGCAAACGCACTTGCCCCCCACCCAATACGGGACTGTTGAATCGCAAACCGGCGCAAAATACGCGTCGCCTCGGACTCTCCATCTGCATATTCCAGCACGTAATCCGACACATGATCACCCAATTCATTGCCATCCATGGCAAAATCGGCCAACTCCTCCTGGTAATTACTCACGCGATTTTCGACCCCGTGCAAAAACACCACATAGCTCGCCTTCACACCGCCCATATCAACGCGCACAACACCACTATCGAGCAATATACTGTTCGGTTCGCCTGGCGCACCCAGATCAAATGGCATACCCAGAACGGACTGCCTACCATACATTGCGCCCAAATCTTCACCACCAAATCCATCTAATTGCACGCGATCCACATTGTAATTTTCCGCCAGCAAAACAGGCGTAAAATGTTCAGATGGGGGAATATTCATAAAGCACCTCCGCAAATCAGCGAATCTACGAATCTACGAATCCCGCCCATCCTCCCCAAATCAGTATGTACTACCATTCGTCTATTCGTCTATTCGTTTACAAGAAATACCGTTCCTTCTTCACCATCACCTCAAACTCTTCCCTCGCCTTCTGCACCTCTTCCACCGCCGAAACCTCGGCAACCGGCACATCCCACCAGCTCTCGTAACCCGGCACGCGCACATCGCGATCGACCTCCACCGCAATCACCGTCGTGCGATCCACAGATCGCGCCTCTTCAATCGCCCTCATCAGACCTTCTCTGCCCTCGGGCCGCAACACATAAGCCCCCAAACTCTCGGCATTTGTCGCCAAATCGGTCGGCACATTCTCGCCATCCAATTGCCCGGTCCGCTCATCGCGCATCTTATACCTTGTCCCAAACTCATCCGCCCCCACAGCATCCGACAACCCCCCGATACTCGCAAAACCGTGATTGTCCAGCAAAACAATATTCAGCTTAATTCCCTCCTGCACCGCCGTTGCAATCTCCTGCGCCATCATCAAATACGACCCATCTCCAACCATCACATACACCTCCCGGGAGGGATCGGCCATCTTAATACCCAACCCTCCGGCAATCTCGTATCCCATGCACGAATATCCATACTCCAGGTGGTACCCCTTGGGATTGCGCGTCCGCCACAACTTGTGAAGATCGCCCGGCATACTGCCCGCCGCACAAATCATGACATCCTCCGGCGCCGAACCTTCATTCACCGCGCCAATCACTTCACCCTGGCTCAAAACGGGCCGATGACCCAAATCGTAAATGCGATCTACTTCTGCCTCCCACGCCTTTCGAAATGCGACAACCCGCTGTGTCAAATCCCCCGACACGCGATACCCCTGCACCGCTTCTGCAAGCTCCTCCAACACCACCTGCGCATCGCCCACCAGCGGCAGTGCCCCGTGTTTGGCCGCATCAAATTCCGCCACATTAATCGCGATAAATTTCACATTCGGATTTTGAAACGCCGTCTTTGAAGCCGTCGTAAAATCGCTCAACCGCGTGCCAATCGCGATCACCAGATCCGCTTCCCGCGCAACAATATTCGCACCCGGTGTACCCGTCACACCCACCGCACCCAGATTATTGGCGTGGTCGTAATTAAGCGACCCCTTGCCCGCCTGTGTCTCTCCCACTGGAATACCCGTCTGCTCCACAAATGCCGCCAGCGCGTCTGTCGCCTCGCTGTACAACACTCCCCCGCCCGCAATCACCATCGGTTGCACACTCTCCCGAATCCACGCCGCAGCTTTTGACACCAGATCGCGATCTGGCCGGTTGCGCGGCACCACCCACACCCGTCTTTCAAACAACGCTTCGGGATAATCAAACGCCTCTGTCTGCGTATCCTGCGGACAACACAGCGTCACAGCACCCGTCTCAACAGGCGAAGTCAAAACCCGCATCGCCTCGGGCAATGCCAAAATCGCCTGATCTGCCCGATTCAACCGATCCCAGTACCGCGACACCGGCTTAAAACAATCATTCACGGAAATATCCTGCGACGCATTGGACTCCAACTGCTGCAACACAGGCGCCACATTTCGCCGCGCAAAAATATCACCCGGCAGCAGCAACACCGGCAACCGATTAATCGTCGCCGTTGCCGCGCCCGTCACCATATTCGTCGCCCCCGGTCCAATCGACGTCGTACACGCCAGCGTACCCAACCGATTCTTCATCTTGGCATAAGCCGCAGCCGTATGCACCATCGCCTGTTCATTGCGCGTCTGGTAATACCGAAACGCATCGCGATACTCGTGCAATGCCTGACCGATTCCCGCCACATTCCCGTGCCCAAAAATACCCGACATTCCCGCAAAAAAGGGCTGTTCAACCCCATCGCGCGAAACGTACTGCGCCTTCAAAAACTGAACAATCGCCTGTGCCATTGTCAATCGTCGCGTCTTTCCCATGTTATCCCTCGTGAATAAAATCAACGAATCAACGAATCAACGAATCCCGCCCATCCTCCCAAAATCAGTGCGTATCGCCATTCGTCTATTCGTCTATTCGTCTATTCGTCTATTCGTCTATTCGTCTATTCGTC
>JAPPAB010000127.1 GCA_026705765.1 Gemmatimonadota bacterium | reverse complement strand
GCGCGAGGCCCTGGGCCCAGAGCGCCCGCGAGGATTGAAGCCCGGGGAATTGATCTCGTTGCCGCCGCTGATGATGACCCCGCCAAACTCGAGGACTTCAAACAGCGCTGGAACGTTTCAGCCCTGTACACCGATTACCGGGAAATGGTCGAAAAAGAACAAATCGATGTGGTATGTCTGACCACCCGCCCCGAACCCCGCGCTGAAATCACGGTCGGCCTGGCCGAACTGGGCGTCAAAGCCATCTTCGCCACCAAACCGATGTGCCGCACATTGGCCGAAGCCGATGTCATGATCGACGCCTGCGCCAAAAACAACGTCATCCTCTCAATGGCCTGTCACCTCAACTGGTATAGCTACTACACAAATGCCCGCCGACTCATAGTCGACGGCATCATTGGACCCTTAAAAACAATGATCTGCCACAGCCCTTCCAGCCTTTCCAATATTCAAAGCCATACCCTGACCTTACTCCGCCTCTTTGCCGATGCGCCAGCCCAATGGGTAGTCGGTCTCATCGACACAGACAAACAGGCCCAATCCAACGCCGACATCCCCGGATCCGGGATCATCGTATATGAAAACGGCCTCCGCACCATCTTAAACTCCCGCTCCGAAACCAGACCCTTTGCCTGGTCCCTGGAATTCATCGGCGAAACTGGACGCATCATCTCCCGCAACGCCCATGCCCAATTTGAGATATGGACCCCACATCCCGAAACCGGCGCGCCCACCCAGACGCACCTGCCGGGGCCCTGGCATCCCAGAAGCTCAATGGTTGACGCCATCGAAGGTGTCTGTCGCTCTATTGAACAGGGCCGCGAAGACATCTGCCCTGGCGAGTTCGGCCGCGAAGCCCTTGAAATCGGCATCGCCATAAGAGAATCTCACCGCCGCGGCAACATCCGCATTGACCTACCCCTCGAAGACCGCAGCCTGAGGATGGGGTAGTCGTTCTGCTAAGGAATCTCCATGAACACCATACTGGAAAAAGTCGAAACAACGCAAACATCGCCTGAAGGATTTTTCACCCTCGGAAAACTCGGCGAACGCTGGATCTTGCTCACACCAGAGCGACAGCCCTTCTTCTCAGTCGGACTGAATCACATCGACTCCTCCCCACTGCTGTATCCAGAAAATCTGCCCCGCTGGAAACAGAAATACGACAACAACAGCATCAAATGGATCAGCGAATCCGTATCGCCCGACCTGAAAGCATGGGGATTCAACACCGTCGGCTGGGTACAGGATGTAACCATCTTAAAACACGCGCACAGTCCGAGCTTCACCCTGGAAGAATATCGCGCCCTATCCATGCCCTACTGCCACCTCCTGCCCTTCATCGAAACACATCAGTGGAACGCATGGCACAAAAATCCCGACATCTTCAGCAAAGACTTTGAGGACTGGTGCGATTATGTCGCCAGATCCGAATGCGCACGCCTGAGAGACGAACCGAACTTAATCGGCTATTTTTACTCAGACTGTCCAACCTGGGTTCACGTCCGAACCCCCCACACGGCATGGCGCGGACCCATGTTTGATCCCGCGCGACTGGAATCGCAAGCGGGCCGGACTGAACTATTCAACTTAGCACAGCGATACTACAAAATCACCCACGACGCCATTCGCCGCTATGATCCCCATCACCTGATCCTCGGAGACCGATACGAAGCACTCGCACCACTCCCAATGGAAATTGTACAGGCTGCCGAACCGTACGTTGACGTACTCAGTTTTCAGGACTTTGGAGACCCGGTCACACACATGCGCGAATGGCACACAGCCACGGGAAAGCCGGTTCTATGGGCAGACGGATCCCGTCCCCGAGAAACCATCGCGGATGACAGCGGAAAATATCTGGATGGGGAATATCATCTCGCGGATGGAAAATGGTATGCCGAAGCCCTCTATGGCCTCCTGAAAAATCCCGGCGCAATAGGCGCGCATCTTTGTGGCGGTTATATCCGAAACCGCTTCCGACGAAAAGGCCTGATCGACGAACAGGAGCAACCCGACCACGAAGCCATCTCTGAAATACAAAAAGGCAGTCAGGTCGTAGCGCGCTGGCTCGACGAATTGGAATCCTGAACAGATCCCGCAAATAGAGAGACCATGCCATTAGACCTCATAACACCGGCTATGACGGATGGACCGCCTGCGCCGGGCAAGCGTGTGCGTCAAACTGCACCGGAGTACAGAGGAACCGATGTACACCACGCGCTATACCTGCCCATAGACTGGCAACCCGGGCGCAAATATCCCGTCATCGTCGAATACACCGGCAACAAATGGGAACCGTGTAAGTCAACGGGTAAGGTAGAAGACGCGAACCTGGGCTATGGGATAAGTGGAGGGCGAGGACTTATATGGGTAACCCTGCCCTATGTGGAAAAGAAAAAAAAAGAAAATGCCGTCACATGGTGGGGCGACAAGCAAGCAACCGTGAACTACTGCAAAACCAATCTCCCCCGGATCTGTAAAAAATTTGGAGGCGACCTGCACAACATATTCATATGCGGCTTCTCGCGCGGAGCCATAGGCACCAGCTACATCGGCCTTGCGGATGACGAGATCGCAGCCTATTGGAAAGGCATCTTCACCCACGACCATTTTGACGGCGAAAGGGAATGGGATTATCCAGAGAGTGATCGCGCATCCGCTCTCACCCGCCTCGCACGGATAAAAGGCAGACCCGTACTCATCTGCGGGCAGAACGCCAGCAGGGTAAAAGACCAATTCCTCAACGCACACCTCGACCTGGCGCAATTCACATTTTTGAACGTACCAACCGACCAGATATTCAACATCCCCGAAGGCAAAATCGTCCACCCGCATACAGACCTGTGGATGCACAGAGAAAGTCCGTATCGCAGGCGCGCCAGGGCATGGCTTAAAAGTGTACTGAAAGAAACGCACTACGCCCAGGGATGAAGCACGATCTTTGCGGCTTCGCCAGCAGCTAAGAGACCGAAAGCCTCCTGAATTTTGCTCATCGGCATAACGTGGCTAATCAGCTTATCAATCAGAGGCGACTCCGCGATCACCTGCATCACGCCCTCGTAATCCTGCATATTGTACAGCCAATTCCCCGACACCAGCAACCCTTTGCGAATCAAATCTGGGCTCACCTTAATCGGCAATTCCTGGGAACACTCGCCGACAAAAGCCACTCGTCCGCGCCGCCGCACCGCATCAATACACAGCCGCTCGCCCGCCACCGAACCAGAACAATCCACCGCACAATCAACCCCGCGACCACCTGTCAAATCTCGAATACGCGCAAGCGGATCATCCTGAGGATGCAGCACCACCTCTGCGCCCAACTCGAGACCGAGTGCAGCGCGCCACGGTGCAGGCTCCACCGCCAGCACCCGCGCCCCGCGGAACCGCGCATTGATAATCCCGCCAAGCCCCACCGGACCCAAGCCCGTAATCAGAACCGTATCAAAAGCACCCACGCCAATGGCCTGCATGCCCCCAAAAGAAGCGCCGATACCGTCAATCGCCATTGTCGCCTGCTCGTACGTAACCCGCTCCGGGATCGGCAACAAAAGCCACGAGGGCTTGACCACATAATGGGCAAACGTACCGCTGCCATCGCGGCTGCCGGTAAACTCGGCAAAGTTGTATGTATCCTCGCAATAGATATAATCACCAGATCGACACAAAGCGCAATTGCCACACGGATACTGCGGCATCACCGTAACCCGGTCCCCCACCTTCACCCGCCCCGGCTGCGCCACCGCCACCACCTCGCCCGCCCCCTCGTGCCCAATCACCTCGCGCCGATCACCCGCCAACCACGTCTTGTACTCCGTACACATCGCCGAAGCATGCACCTTCACCACCGCCCAATCCTCCTTCGGCTCCGGCACCGGTGCCGGCACCACATCTGACTGCCGCTCTCCAACGATCCTTGCTTTCATATTGCTTTCCTTGACTTTGACATTGCGTTTGAACATTGACGATTCAGCAGGTTGCTGTGTATTCAGATAAGTCATCCCCAAATACACCTTATGTTGGGCAATCGCGTTACGCCATTGCATCTAACATGCGTTCAAATTCATCGAGATTGGAGACCTGTATCGCCGTACGAAGCAACTGCTTCAGGCGTTGTAAATCGTCAATAGTGGCAATGCGGTCAGATAGAGGATGTGCTTCATCCAGATCAAATCGAATCTCCAATACTTCGAGGATATCTTCAAGCGTACTTTTTCTTTGGCCTTGCTCAAAACCTTCCTCTCTGCCTTCTCGCTTAAAGTATTGGATAAGAGATGATTCGCGGATCAGATCCATGAGACCCTCCTTGATAATGATTTCAGAAACAGTTTCAG
>JAPPAB010000126.1 GCA_026705765.1 Gemmatimonadota bacterium | reverse complement strand
CAGCGGCACAAGTGACGTCGCGTGGTTCGCCCACATTGCCGGATTTGTCGTAGGCTATGTGCTCATGCGCCAATGGAAAAACAAAATCCCGGCCAAAAGAGTATATGAACAATGGGAGTATTGAAAACGGTCAAGGCACAACAGACCCCACACTATCTGCCTCCCTCGGCATCGTCCCCAGTTTCCATCGGTCTATGAGCCTGCGTATATCTTCGGGATTTTCTATTGGTGGACCCAGGCGGAGAAAGTTTTCAAGCGCAGAAACAGCACGAGTTATATCACCCGATTCGTAAAAATAGAGCGCCAGTGCGCGATAGTGTTCGCCAACGATTTGCCATGTCTCCGGGAAATCGAGCGCGTATGGAGGCACGCGTTTTTCGACTTCCACGAGAACATCGTAAGCCTCTATGTGCATACCCAGCCGAATGTACGCACGGACAAGGCCATCAAAGAGAATCAGATAATTGCCGAGCAGGCGACGCGCAACCGGGTCTTTGTGAACCGTACTATCCGCAACGCCGGTATATCGATAGACCTCGAGTAAATTTCGCCTGATCTTTTCCTCCTCAAACTGCTCGTATCCCCGGGACCTGACCAGTTTATACGCCATTCCCTCCATAGACAAATAGGGCTTCAAACCCGCCATATTGATATCGGGCACAGTCACGGCAAAATAAATGGGCCGCTTTTCCCAGTTGTATTTCAAAATGCGCCATATCATCAAAGTATGGGGTTCCAGGACTGGGATCGTCTCTCTGCCCGCAGGGTACCCGACTATGGGAAGATCTCCCGCCTCGAGTTTAAGACCTGCTATCTCTACGGCCTGGTCATAATCCCAGGGAAGAGCCCCAAGCAAGCCTTCAATCTCATCATCCTCAAGATCGAATTCAACACCGAGCCTCTTCAACTGTTTAATGTACCACGAAGTCTTGATCAGACTGAGATTGACAATTTGAATATCATTGCGCACGCCCTCAACACCCTGTAAAAACCACAGGGGATACGTATCGTTATCCCCATTGGTAAACAAAATGGCATTCTCCTCACAGGTAGCCATAATATTATAGGCATAATCATAGGGCACAAAATCGCCCGTGCGATCGTGTACGTGATAATTTTTGACCAGAATACCCGACGGCACCAGAAGCATGAGAGCCGCCGCGACCCACGCCAGAGACGGCGTCTTCACCCAGGCGATAAGCCCCGCAGCACCAATCCCCATCCATATACCGAAAATTGTATAAGCCCCCACAAAAATATATTCGCGCTCGCGGGGTTCTGGATCGGGCATATTGAGATAGAGCACAAGCCCCACGCCCATCAGGGCAAACATGGCAAAAAGGGAAGCAAAGCGCTTCCAATCCATACGCAGGTGATACACAGCACCGCCAATGCCGAGCGCGAGCGTAATCAGAGAATATTGAATGATCTGATATCGGCTCATATAAACATCTACCGCACGGCGAAAAGCTGCGGAAATCCCATCAAAAAACGGAAACTGCTGGAGAAAATATTTGATAAAAATATTAAACTGAAAAACCCAGGGTTCGGCGCGGCGTGGAAAAACAAGGTGGATCCCGTATTGCTGACGCCCCATAAATGCTTTGAAATTCTCCCAGGTCTCGGGGTCGTTCATATCAATCATGGGATTGAGACCCGACCGAATAAAAAGGGCGAAATACGTGGAAAAACCCAGCGCACCGATAATAACTCCCAAAAGCCAGAATTGGGGATTGCGCCACTCAGGCCTCAAAATGAGCAACCCGATGATAATAGCACCCGTCAGGAGTGCGGCGACCCCGATGGGAAAAATAATAGATAAGAAAGGATAAAGGGTAAGCCCCACAACCACGAGCACCTGATGCTTGAGGGGTCGATCTTCCATCAAATCGGTAAAAAGCAGAATGAGAATACCGGGAATGGTGAGCAAACACTGGAGATGTACACCTGCGCCGAGTCCAAAAAGATAGGCAATAAAAAGCAAGAGACGATCGCTATTGTGGTCTTTGTGCGCGTCATCCCAGCGCAGAGCCACCCACACCGCCAGCATAGTAATACACATCGACAGACCATAAACTTCGGCTTCGATGGCGTTATTCCAAAAAGAAAAAGAGAAAGCCGTGCTGAGGGAAGCAACCACACCACCGACAAGAATAGCGACTTGTTGGACAGTATTTTCGCGATCCAGCCATGTGGAGAGCAAACGGACAGTACACAAATAGATGAGAACAACTGTGGCAATACCAGCAGCAGCCGACAGGAGATTCACGCGAAACGCGACCTCTCCAAAAGGCAACATGGAAAAGATACGCCCCAGCAAAGTATAGAACGGCGCGCCGGGGGGATGGGGAATGCCCAGAGTATAAGCAGTAGTAATAAACTCGCCACAGTCCCAAAATGCAACAGTAGGTGCCAGTGTCGAGAGATAGATAACAGTCGTGACAAAAAATACCAGACCAGCGACGATCTTATTGCGCTGTCCAAATTCGTTCATAGGGTTTCTACTCGCAAGTATGGATTCTTACTCCGGAAGGTCTTCGGGTCGCTCAATTTCAATATCGACATATGTGCCGTCAACTCTGGCTATAACATAAAAAACCTCATTGCCCCGCAAAACCCATACTGAACTACCTGTACCGTGCATGAGAACGGGTTCAGAGGGACCATAGGTATGGGGAGGCAGATCTTCGGGCCCATAAATCTGCACACTCCCATACGTCGGATCCCATTTCAAAAAAAACAAACTATCGCCCTTCAAAACCCAGGCTCTGGATCCACCACCAGCCATCATAACCGGTTCCGATCCATCTGAATCCGGCAATT
Source organism: Gemmatimonadota bacterium (assembly GCA_026705765.1). Lineage (NCBI taxonomy): Bacteria > Pseudomonadati > Gemmatimonadota > Gemmatimonadota bacterium. Next base: position 6,319 of record JAPPAB010000126.1, on the reverse strand, counting down.
CTTCAGGACGCTCGACCTCCAGTCTCACAAATGTGCCTTCGCGTTTTGCAGTGGCAAAATAGACATCGTCGCCCCGCAGTATCCAGGCAAAATCACCCGTACTCTGCAGGAGCAGGACTTCTTTGATCTCCTCGCCACCGATTTCATGGGGACCATAAATCTGCGCCTGTTCAAACTCCCTATCCCATTTGAGATAGTAAATTTTATTCCCTTTCAAAATCCAGGATGTCACCCCACTACCGCCTATCATAGCGGGTTCTGGCACTTCTTCATCCTCGGCAAAAACGGGCGCAGGTTTAGACAACGGTAAGCTCGTACAAGCAGTGAAAAGTAAAAACAGAGCATAGATAAAACGTCGATTAGACATTTGTGATTCTCCGGTTGAGATAAAATTTTTTTAGACGGACAAATGTATGGATTATGGAAGAATCAGTCAAGAGGCGGTGAGACGCGGAAGGCTCCCCTTCTCACCATTAAACTATACCCCCCAGCAAACCAAAAGTTCTCCCAAAAAAATAATAGGCCACATCGGGCAAACCCGTTTGTGGCCTATTGGAATAGCGGTCCGTATTAATGCAAATAAGATTTCAGCGGACGGCTGCGCGAAGTATGGCGCAATCGCCGAAGTGCCTTCTCTTTAATCTGACGCACGCGCTCTCGAGTCAATCCAAAACGTTCGCCAATCTCCTCGAGGGTAAGAGGCTGTTCGCGATTGATGCCAAAATAAAGTGTAATGACTTCGGCTTCACGAGGGGTGAGGGTAGCGAGGGCTTTTTCTATTTCTCGTCTGAGTGCGTCATCGAGAAGTGGATCGTCGGGAGGGGGTTGCATGCCGTCTTCAAGTACATCGAGCAGATTATTGTCTTCGCCATCTTTAAAAGGCGCATCCAGTGAAAGATGCCGGCTCGAAATTTTGAGTGTATCGCGCACTTCAAAATCATTCATGCCGAGTTCATCGGCAATTTCACCCGGACTGGGTTCGCGACCATACTCCTGTTCGAGACCACTCGAAGCCTTGCCAATTTTGTGGAGCGCGCCAACCCGATTCAGCGGCAGGCGAACAATGCGAGATTGCTCTGCCAGAGCCTGTAAAATCGCCTGTCGGATCCACCACACGGCATAGGAAATAAATTTGAAACCCTTCGTTTCATCAAAACGCTTGGCAGCTTTGATGAGTCCAAGATTTCCTTCATTTATCAGGTCGCCCATCGAAAGGCCCTGATTCTGATATTGTTTGGCGACACTTACCACAAATCTCAGGTTGGCTGTGGTCAACTCTTCCAGGGCACCTTGATCGCCCTTTTTTATTCGTTTGGCCAGCACGACTTCCTGGTCCGCTGTAAGCAACGCGACTTCGCCAATTTCTTGCAAATACTGATCCAGTGATTCGTCTTCACGAGCATAAGGTCTTTTAGATAGTCTTGGCACTTCGTCAACCTCTCCTTCTTTGCACAGGGGATTTGCGCAGGCAGATAACACCTGCAAGGATAAAGGACAAAGGTCTTTGAACGACAAAGGGAGAATCTTACATGAATACCTCCTATCTTTACCCGATTGCCAGTGCTAAATCCCTTCCCTTTCTCGACACGGCAACGGGCTTCTACCTTCTGGTGGGGCCAGAAGAAGTTTCTAATCTTCTCTATCTGATTCTTGTAATGTTTTGAATTGTGCTTCCTGGTTTTGCAATTGCTCTTCGAGCTTGCCAATAGTCGCGATTTGACCTTGAACCGCTTCAGTTTGTGCCTCAATGGCGGCTTCATGGTCTTTGAGTTCCTCGTATATTTGTCCGCCAAGTTCTGTAAATGCATCGTGAATAGCGTGGCGCGTACGCGCAATATCGAGGCGTGCGCGGCCGAGTCTGCCCAGATATTCGGCTTTTTCCGCTGCTGTAGCCGCGCCATCGCGAAGACCTTGCTTGATTTTTTCCCAAAGAGTTTCGGAATTCATTGTTTTTGCTCCAGCATTAAGCGTCGGTTTGATTTTTTACACGGCGAAGTTCGGATAGTAACTGCGCTCGATTTGCGCGTGAAATTTCCCGCCCCTGAATAGCAATACCCGGCGTTTCACGAGCAATCTGGCGCAGGCGATGTACAGGCAGACTTTCGAGATCCTCTTCATTCGTTCCGTCTATTTCGTCCGTTTTTTCCATCAACCCAAAAACATCGACGAGATCCTCATGTGGATTGGGAATCACGTGATGTGCCACCAGGGTGCCCACCTGTTGCGCCGCCTGCACACCGGCTTCAACCGCAGCCTGCACTGCGCCAACATCGCCTAAAACGCGAATCGAAATAATACCACCTTCTATTTGTTCGACGGCAGACAACTCAACGGCCGCTGCTTTGGTTGCTGCATCGGCCGCTTCTGCAACGCCGACAAAACCCAGCGTTTCAATAAGTCCGAGGGCAGGTTTCATAAATGCTTATTTCCAAACAAAGAAAAGCGGCTACTCAAAACGCCATATGCGTATGAACAGCCGCCGAACAAATCTATTCAACGGTGTGTATTTTTGGCAGAGAAAATGAAAATAGTTGTGTAATCCAACGGAAGGTTCATTAGACTTGCCAATCTACGAATGTGTTGATTTATATGGATACCGCGAGAGTCAAAAGTAACAAATTTGAGGTCAGATGTCACGCATTTTTTTACATGTGAAAGCTATCCTAATGTAGTGTATTGTAATATAGTTATATAGCTTATAAAGGAAACTCATGAGTCACCATTGAAAACGACTCAGCCCCTCAGCAGTACCAAACCAGACATATCCGCCATCCCGAAGAACAACCTGTACCCGCGTATGTGCAAGACCATCGTACATCGTGTAATGCGTCCAGAGGTGGCGCGGCACATCCAGAAGAAAAGCCCCTGCGCTCGTGGCAACCCACACCTCATCGCCATCGGCCTCAATTGAAACGCGATCTCTCCCGCCTATCTCGGCGAGGGGATACTCGCGCCAGGTATTATCTCCCGGACGGTATCGCACAGCTGCTGATGGGACGTTTGTAGCAAACCACAAATCATTGTTGTGCATAGCCAGCGCGTGTATCCTTCGTTTGGCAATATCATCGGCTACAGGTCGCCAAGTGCGATCCCCTCGGGCACATTGAAAAAGACCGCTCTCAGTACCTGCCCATATATAATCGGGACCTGCAACCATAGCATTGATAATCGCGTATTCGCTACCCTGCACATAGTCGAGCGAATCGGCTTTAATATCCAGCATAGCCAAACCGCGTTCCGAGCCAATCCAGAGAATGTCGTTATCGCGTGCCAGTGCCTGCACCTGCCCCCAAAGACGAGTCTCGCGATAAGTAAACCACTGTCCCGTGCGTCTGTAATACCGCATCAGACCATTGTGGGTGCCAAACCACACATTTTCATCACCGGGTAATATCGTGGCAATCTGGGGATCGTCGAGACCGATGATGCGGTTGGCTTCAAAATACTCCCACGTATTTGTACCAGGGCGATACCGGGTAATGCCTCGCGCAGGTGCGCGATAAGTATCTGCGCCCCCAATCCACAAAACATCACCATCGCGTGCAATAGCAGTGACATTTTCTTCCAGCGGACCATAAGTGAGGAATGAAAGCTGACCATCAATGAGTTCGGCCTGCCCCACACCCAGACCCCATGTGGCGATCCAGAGATGGCGCCACGAGTCAATCAACACATCTGTAATCGCATAATTGCGCCGGGGACCTATGACCTGGTGCTCGTCGAGATAATACCCAAAAGGCGGAAAAACCGGTGGAATTTGGGGAACTGACCGGGGATTGTGGAGATGTGCAGGAGGCCTGCCCCCCGGCATGACGCTCTGCACGCCAGTAAGCCATCTGCCCACACCCGAGGGCGTTTCAAACCACAGATCACCTGTATCGCTATCATAAGCAATCCGCTGCACCCGGTTATCGGGCAGACCATCGCGGGTTGTCAGCGGAGCCAGCCACGTCTTGGCAAACCGGTCATAGCGGCGAATGCCCCCGGTCGTCGCCACAAAAATGACCGTCGGGCTTTCCACTATGGACGTGACGTAATTCATGCTGGTAAAATTTTCCCAGCGGTCGCGATCATACGCGGATGAAGGCGCGAAGAGCAGGACGGTCAGAAGCGCGATGGAAAATTGCACTGCACGTCGGTGAATAACAAGCTCAAACATTACCTGGGACCTCGAACATAGTCCTCGCCGCCTCAAATTCGGGTATAGACGTCTTGCCATTAAGACTCAGTTCAGACAAAATGCGCCCCGTAAGCGGTCCGAACTTAAAACCGTGCCCTGAAAAGCCCGCTCCGATAACCACATTGGGATTATCCGGATGGATATCGAGAATAAAGTCCTCAGTACCCGTATTGGTATAAAGACATGTCTCCCAATCGAGAAACCGCGCAACAGGCGGAACAAATTGCGCTTTAATAAATACCCGAAGATCCTCAATCGCGTCTTCCGGCATCTGCGTGGGCACATCGTCGGGATCGTCGTCAACACCACTGACAATATGTTTGGCCAACTTGATCCCATTGCGCCCAAATTGCGGAAGACCGTAATAACTTATATCGCCTTTTCGCAGGAGATAACCCCAAACCGGAAAAGCCCCCGGTTGAAATTCCTCCCGCGACCCCTCAAGCTGGAAAAACCCAACCGTCTGACGCGCCACTGCAACCCGCGAATCGAGAACCGGAAGCAAACGAGACACCCAGGGACCAGCCGTCACAATCAGACGCTCTGTTTCAAAATCCCCCGCAGAAGTCTCCACGCGAATGGGATCGCGAGTAATATCAACGCGCTGCACAGTCGTATTTTCCCGGATATCCCCACCCTGTCTGCGAATCAGATAAATAAGAGACTGAACAGCCTGCGCGGCAGCCACAAGCCCAGCCGTGCGGTCATGGAGAACGCCAGCGGCATTTTCAAAGCGAAAAACCGGAAAGCGCTTCCGCCCCTCTTCAGGGGTGAGAGGTTCCACATCCACACCAACCTCTGTCACAGCCTCAGCATAACTTTCGTATTTCCCCCCCGGTGGACCAAAAAAACAGCCGGGCGTGGGATAAATGAGCTGGACCTCTGCATCGCGCTCGAGCTGGGGCCACGACTCGCCGTGTGCAATTTGCATGAGACGCACATAATCTGCATTCACATACGCACTGCGGGTAATGCGCGAATCCCCGTGTGAACTGCCCCGGCCGTGAGCGAGACCAAATTGCTCAATCAGCCCAACATCGCGAATGCCCTGCCGCAAGAGATGGTAGCATGTACACAGACCATTAATCCCTGCACCAATGACGAGTGTATGATATGTAGAAGACATCGTTTTCTCCGAAAGAACCAAACTACAACCTCTCCAATATACCGAAACCTGCAATGCGTTTCCAGCGTGAAATAACATCAGTCTGAGCGTGACACAACTGCCATTATGACTGAAATCGGGTAGCAAAATCGGCACTCCTCGAAATAAATATTGGAACAAAAATTAGTATTTAGTTGTAAATAAAGCAATTAGCTGAATTTATGATTTCAGGCACGGATATTGCTTAAAAAATGGTAAAGGTAATATACCATCATTCCAAGGAGCATCTGATCATGCCAAACGACAACCCCCTCACAAGCGTAAACGCAATCGAAGCGTATAGCATCCCATCTGAATTGCCCATGCTGGTAACATCAGAAGTAGTCATCTATCCCCTCATGGCCGCCCCCTTGTTATTGGAAGACGAACGCGCAGTCAAAGCCGCGCAAGCGGCAATAGACGCCGGACACAAAGTACTCGCCATCTTTGGAGAACTGGAAGAAAGCGACGCCGAAGAAGACATCCGCCGGGAGTCCCTGTATCCCGTAGGCACTGCAATCTACATCGCGCGATCCGCGGAAATGCCCGACGGCCGCATGCAAGTGCTCGTACAGGGCATGGCGCGACTATCACTCATAGATGTATTGCAATCGCAACCTCATCCGGTGGCGAAAGTTGAGAAAATAGCATCAGAAATAGAACACAACACAGAATTGGAAGCGCTCGCGCGCAATATATTCGGCCAATTCAAAAAAGCAGTGGCACTCGCCCCCAATGTACCCCGAGAAGTCGGGGCAGCCTTAGACGCCCTCTCAGAAATAACCCACAAGGCAGACTTCATCGCCTCACAACTCAACGTGGAATTTGAAGACCAACAAAAAATATTAGCCGAGCGCAATCTGTATCGGCGACTGGAAGCCATCAATCAATACCTCAATCGCGAAGTTGAAATTCTGGAACTGCGCGAAAAAATCAACTCAGAAGCTGTTTTAAAATTATGAGATAGTAAAAAAAGCGTTGAAAAAGCGTATTCA
>JAPPAB010000125.1 GCA_026705765.1 Gemmatimonadota bacterium | reverse complement strand
GGTAAGGGCATACCATCTATTGAGTTTCGCTGCAAAATCGAATTCGCCGAGTGTCATGAGTACAATAGAATTAGAGAGTGATTCCGTTACGGCAATCCGACTCTGATTGTTGTAGAAAAATCCCGAAAAATTTCTTCCTGACGTGGAAAATGTGATTTCAAATTTTGAATTTACCGCGTAGTTTCCATTCGCTTCCCAAATACTCTTATCCGGACTGCCAAAGCTCGCAGACAAGCGATAGGTTCTGTCCGGGTTTAATTCGATAAATCCAGTGGGCGGATTTTCTTCCGCCTCATGATTTTGATAGACCTGGGCGCGTCCGATTCCCGTGTCAATTTTAACCGCTTGCAATGTGTAAATTCCCGCTACGACCTGTGGCGATGTGGGCGATTCCACGCCACAGGTAATCAAGAGCAATCCCAGAAATATAGTTGCGATCCGTTTCATGACAGCTGGTTCCCAGGTGCCTTTTTCTCTGGATCTGTACAATTTTTAGCTAATTTTTGTTGAAATTATGACAATTTTTAGCTAATTTTTGTTGAAAGAGGAGAAAAGCATGATTCAAAGAGATCTGGAAAGACGTCTGATTGCACATCTATCCCCTCGCGTTGAACATCCGAATGTCGCCCTGTTAGAGGGCGCGCGACAGGTTGGTAAGACTACGCTTATAGAATCTATCAGACCGAAACTCGACCGCGAGATTCTCTATTTGAATCTGGAGGAGAACAGCCGCGCGGTTCACGATCTCAATTCTTGCAGGGATTTTGCAGATTTTGAGACGTATCTTGCGACTGTGTACCAGTTCAAAGGCGACGGACAGCGCATTCTGTGTATTGATGAGGCGCAAGAGAGTTCTGTGCTGGGTGGGTTTGTGCGCTTTATGAAAGAGAAATGGCAGCACACACCGGTTATTCTTACGGGTAGCTCTATGTCGCGCATTTTCGGACCGGAGACGCGCTTTCCCGTTGGAAGAGTTACGCGATTTTTGATGCAACCCTTCAGTTTTAGAGAGTTTCTGCGCTGTGGCAAAGCGGAAGCGTTGCTCGCTTTTGAAGATCCTTTACAGATACCTCTGTTCTTACATGAACGCCTTCTCAAATACGTGCAGTCGTATCTCGATGTGGGAGGGCTACCAGCGGTTGCCTCATCGTTTTTTGACCTGATGGATTGGCGGCAGTTGCGTCGAGATTTGTATCTTGACTATCGCAGTGATTTTGCCAGGATTTTTTCGGCAACCGAAGCCTCTTTGTTCGATCAGTGTTTGCGCGGTGTGGCATCGAATCTCGGCAGTCCGAGCAAGTACGCGCAGATGGTTCGGACGACGTCAGCTCTTTACAGGAGAGTGCCAGATTTTTTGGAATTGCTCGAGTCTTGGAAGCTGGTTTACAAGTCCAATATTCAGGGTACACGCCCAGAACAACAAGGCTTTTCGCCCAAGCGCTATCTTTACGATCCGGGATTGGCCAATGATTTGCGGCTGACAGCGTTGCCGCGTATCGATATTCTCTCAAGTCTCGATGCCGCTCAGCGCGCGCCTCTTGGGGGTATTATCGAGAATATGCTGGCGACTGAACTCGTGGCACTGGGACAGGATTTGACGGGTTGGAAAAAGGGCGTCAATAGTTCCGAGGTCGATTTTATCTTTCGCACGGCATTGGGCGATACCATACCCATCGAGTGCAAAGCGTCTCTTGTCACAAGGCCGCGGGATACAGGTGGTCTGTCAGAATACGCTGCGCGACATGGGCGCAATCTGGGCGTTCTGGTCAATCTCGATATGCCGGGGAAACTCACAACTTCTTCAGGGCTAAACGCGATCCATATACCAGTTTATCTGATTGATCGGCTCGGTGAAGTAATAGAAGGCGGACAATAATCATAATAAGCATCGCACTCAGGCTCTAATTTCACCGAGCGCGATGTCTTCAATGATGACCTGTTTGAATATCTCTGGATCATCCAGCCGTTTCATGGCGTCGAGAATTTCGATGCCCGCGAGGCGGTCTTCCTCATCGTAATCCAGCGCAATACCATCTTCGAGATGTTTCGTTGTCACGGTTGTTTCTTTGAAGCAAATGTACAGTGCATCCACTTCTCGATCATAAGATATTTTCATCGTTATTTTCTCAAGCAGGCTGATAGCGTTTGACCTCGATCTCATCTGCACGCGCCCGCATTTGTGCGGCGTCGTACCACGCCTGCATTCGCAATAGTGTATCCATGCTGATGCCAAAGGCTTTTTCTACACGTAGTGCCATTTCCGGTGATAGGGTCGATTTGCTATACAGCAGGTCGGAAAGAGCCGCTTGATGCACACCCAAAATCTTGGCTGCTTTCGCGACGCTTAATCCCAACTCTTCGACAATTTCAGTGCGGATAAAATCGCCGGGATGCGCAGGTGTCATGGTTATTTTAATGCCATTTTTAGTCATCAGTTTTTGACTGTATCAGAACCTATCTGGTTTAGGGTTAGATTGAAGTCTTTTCATCAGCTTCAGCCAAAAATACGATAGCCGATGCTGTCATATTTAACATATAAGCAACGAGGTGATCTGGCACGGCTTCCGGAGTTGTCCCTTGCCCTTGCCCGCTCAATTTGTTGCGTCCGGTAGGTACACTACTCTCCAAAAGATTTCGCAGAGACGAATAGTGTGATTGCCAAAACAATGGAATCAGCCCGTTATCAAAACAAATCTGAATCAAGGGCTTTGCAGTTGCATTGTTACTGTAGCTCCACTTTCTCTTGTTGCAAATCGTTTTCATTACGCTCTCGAATGCTTTTAGACATTCGTTGAGGGCCTCTTTGGCATTTCCTTAGAGTAAAAGAATCTTTCCAGATGTGAACTATCTGCACTCTGAGAGGATGGGGAAGGTCATCATAAACATAGACATCAGGCATTTCCCCCCGAAGTCTCTTTTGCGCCAACATGGCGGATGCGGATTGGGGAGCTTTCTCTTTGGCTTCAGGCAAAGTAGCCCACTCGTCTCCTCTAACATATGAACCTGCCGGATTGAGAAATACACCATCATGATCTTTCAACCACAGCACATAACCTCCAGTGCTCCCATCTTTTCCCACATAACCTAACTCGCCTTGTTTGTCTCCCACTCTTTGAATAAGGCGATTTTCCCGCCAATACATACCAGACATTCTATGATGACCTCCGAAATAAATGGTTAATTGCTTGCTTCCAACACACGGCGTCCAGGTGAGATAAAAACCACACTTGCAGATTGTGGTAGTGTCAGAAGACCTTATAGCTCAAACAAATCAGTGGCCTGCAATCTTCAGAGCCTCACCGTCCGTACGATACTTAATGTCGTTATACACCATCGCCAAATTCTATTCAAATATCTCCTTACTGTCAAGGATTGGTCATTTGATCTTATAAATTACTTCAGATAAAGTCATCGCGAAAAACCATTGGTCAAAGCCATCGCACAGCGCGCGAGTCCGTCTCGCAGCGGACATTTTTGTGGCATCCCAACTGTGAAGGCCACCCCATGTAGTATTTTCATAGAAACGATTTGCGCTGTGCAAGCCCCTCGGCGTTTGAGAGCGGCATTTTTTGCTTACTTTTTTTTGCTGGTGAAAAAAAGTAAGTTGCCGAAGGCAGGAAAGAAAAATATTAAAAAACTTTGTAGGTCGTTTTACCACAACAAATAAATTATCCACACCCCTTGCAATAAATAATTCCATTTGTCTGTGGCCCTTATAAACCATCGTCAGATTCTATTGAAAACTACTTCGCGAGCATTTGATATTGCAAAGATAAAGTCCTATCTTTTGTATGATGCAGATACAGCGCATATCGGGTTTGCATTCTCTGATGTGTTGGGTTATAATTCTATAGTTAGATGGCATTGTGAATTTCAAGGAGGCTGAGATGGCTGATACGCTAATGAATGAGGTAAAGATAGAAAGGCGAAAGAAGACAGCCGTGATTGATTGCGATGTTCACGTGACTATGAAGTCGGGCGATATGTGGTTTCAATATCTGGCGGAGGAATGGCACGAGTATCACCGGACTATCGGTGGTCGCGGGCGCATCGGGTCGGGGTATCCCCGCGCGGTGCCAAATGCCGCGCGTCACGATGCATGGCCGCCTTCGGGACCGCCGGGATCCGATTTGGATTTTTTGCGTGCGCAATTGCTGGACGAGTGGGATATGGATTACGGTATTTTAACGCCTTTGATCGGCGTGGGTGGGCAGCAAAATTTGCGTTATGCAGAGGCGATGGGGCAGGCTGTGAACGATTGGCAAGCCGATGCGTGGCTCGGGCGCGAACCCCGGTTGCGCGGGTCTGTGATTGCGCCTTATGAAGATGGCGAGTTGGCCGCGGCAGAGATTGACCGCATGGGCGATCATCCGGGATTTGTGCAGGTGCTTCTCGTCGTGCGGACTATGGAGCCTCTGGGCAGTCGCAAGTACTGGAAGGTGTATGAGGCTGCGGTGAGAAATGGGTTTCCGATAGCGATTCATTTTGGCGGTACAGGCGCGGGTCCGATTACGGGCGCGGGCAAGCCTTCGCATTATATTGAGGATCACGGTGGTATGCCCACGGCATTTCAGGCGCAGGTGACGAGTCTGGTGTATGAGGGGGTGTTTGAAGCGTTTCCGGATTTGAAAGTGGTTTTGATTGAGGGGGGATTTGCGTGGATGCCCGCATTGATGTGGCGGCTGGATAGTTGTTATCAGAAGTTGAAGGTGGAGTTGCCGCATTTGAAGCGGTTGCCGTCGGAGTATGTTCGCGATCATTTCTGGATCAGTACGCAGCCTATGGAAGAACCCCCACAACGCGAGTACTTTTTTCAGATGATGGATCATATGGATATGAACGATAAGTTGATGTTTGCCACGGATTATCCCCACTGGGATTTTGACGCGCCCGATGTGGCACTGCCTTCGGGTATGGATAAGGATGTGCGGCGCAATATTTTAGCTGAAAATGCGCGGGCGTTGTATCGGTTAGCGTGAGGAGTACTATGGCGAAACACATTATAGGAACTATTGATGAGATCCCTCCGGGGGAGCGGAAGCTGGTGATACTGGAAGGGCGGGAGATTGGGGTGTTTAATGTTCATGGCGAGTTTTATGCCCTGAGGAATCGATGCCCGCATCAGGGGGGTGCGCTGTGCAAGGGACGGGTGTCGGGCTTTGTGACGGCAAAGGTGCCGGGGGAATACGAGTACACGCGCAAGGGGGAAATTTTGCGGTGTCCATGGCACGGATGGGAATACGATATTAAGACGGGGCAGTCATGGGTCGATCCTTCCAGTGTGCGCGTGCGCAGCTATGAAGTGGAAATTGCACAGGGCGCGGAGATCGAGGGCGAGGGAGATATGGCGGGAATGGTGAAGGGTCCCTATGTGGCGGAGACTTATGAGGTGACGGTGGAGGAGACGTATTTGGTTGTGGAATTATGAAAGGAATATTCCCGATGCGCGTGGGCATTATTTCGCTGTTGCACGAGTCGAATACGTTTATCAGCACGCCAACGACTATGGATTCGTTTCGACGGGATGGGATTTTTACAGGTCGGGCGATGTATGATCACTATTCGGGTGGACATCACGAGGTCAGTGGATTTTTAGAAGGTTTGGAGTCGGCAGGCATAGATGTTCTGCCGATTTTTCATGCGGGTACAACGCCTTCTGGACGCATTACGAGAGAGACATGTGAAGAGTTGATGCAGTTGATGTTTGATGAGGTGGAGGGTGTGGGCGAAGTGGATGGGTATCTCGTGGCGCCTCACGGGGCAAATTCGGGAGAGGGCGATGAGTACCGCGATATGGATGGGCACTGGTTGTCGCGTTTGCGCGAGGTGGTTGGGTCTGAGAAGCCGATTATTTGCACAATTGATCCACATGCCAATTTGTCGCCGCGCATGGTTGCGGCGTGCGATGCGACGATTGCCTATCGCTCGAATCCCCATCTCGATCAGAAACAGCGGGGGTTGGAAGCTGCGTCGTTGATGGTGCGAACGCTGAAGGGGGAGGTGAAGCCTGTACAAGCGGGGGCTTTTCCTCGTATTGGGATTAATATTGAGCGTCAATCGACTTTTGCGCCGCCGTGTTTGCCGATGTATGAGTTGGCGGATGAGATGTTGAAAGAGACAGGTGTTTTGTCGAATAGTGTTGTGCTGGGTTTTCCGTATGCCGATGTAGAGGAGATGGGGTCGGCATTTGTGGTGGTGACAGATGGTGATATGGATCGGGCACAGGTGCTGGCGAATCGGTTGGCGGATTATTTGTTTGCACATCGCGCGGAGTTTGTGGGCGAGTATATCGCTGTTCCCGATGCTGTGGATATGGCGGTGGGACAAGAGGGACCTGTTTGTTTGCTCGATATGGGCGATAATGTGGGCGGGGGATCGGCGGGCGATGGTACGGAGATTTTGCACGAGTTGCACAGGCGGGGGAATACGACGGGCTTTGTGTGTATTTTTGATCCGGAATCGCAGGAGCGAGCGCGAGATGCAGGGGTTGGAAATCGCGTGGTGCTGGATATCGGTGGCAAGACGGATGATTTACACGGTGCGCCTTTGAGAGCAGAGGTGCGGGTGCGCAGTTTGCACGGGGGTAAGTACAGAGAGTCCGAGGTGCGACACGGCGGGCGAACAGCTTTTGATATGGGTCCGACGGCGATTGTGGAGACGGATACGGGTATTACAATTAGTTTGACTTCGCGGCGCGCGGTGCCCGTGAGTCTGGGGTTGATGACGAGCTGCGATCTCGATCCCGCCGCGTTTCAGGTGGTTGTGGCCAAGGGTGTGCATGCCCCTGTTGCGGCATACCAGCCGGTGTGTACGGCTTTGATTCGGGTGGATACACCCGGTGCAACAGCGGCGGATATGCGAGGGTTTGAATACGAGTTTCGCCGCGAGCCGATGTATCCCTTTGAGGAGGTGTGATTCCTCTTTTGAAAATTTTATTGACCAATGATGATAGTTTGGATTCTCCTTTGTTTCTGTTTGCGGTGGATTATTTTCAGGTGATGGGAGATGTGAAAGCTGTGGTGCCTGCCGAGGAGCAGAGTTGGAAGGGCAAAGCGATGACGCGGTTTGGCACGCGTCATGTGGAGCGGTTGGATGGATTTGCGTGTGAGACGTATGCTTTTTCGGGGACGCCAGCGGATTGCGCGAATTTTGGCATTTATCATTTGTTTGACGGTGGCAAACCCGATCTGGTGATTTCGGGTATTAATATGGGTAGTAATTCGGGGTTGAGTTTCACGCTTTCTTCGGGGACGGTTGGCGCTGCTCTGGAAGCCAATATTGCGGGACTGCCGGGGGTGGCATTGTCACAGGTTTTGCCCAGACATGTGTTTCGGCAGTGGGTTGAGCAGCGCGCGATGCAGCCCGATGTGCGGGAGCCGTTGCTGAAAAAGTGTCGCGCGATGTTGCACCGGGTGTTTGCGTTTTTGAACGATCGGACAGATTTTCTGTCTGATCCCGTGACGTGGAATGTGAATATGCCGGCTGAACTATCTGATGACTGGCGCGTTATACCAACAGTGCTCGGGCATACGTTTTACACATCGTGTTTTGAAGCATCAGAAGACGGTTATTATCACAATATTGATCAGCCAGAGGTAGAAGAGCGTGCAGGTACAGATGGTATGGTTTTGCGCGCAGGGCATGTGAGTATTACGCGGTTGGATATTCGCACGCTGGGGCAGTGACTCTAAAATGGGAGATTTGAATGGGTGTTTTTGAAGGCGTAGTTCCCGCTATTGCGACGCCTATGGGACGGGACGGACGGTTTAACGAAGGGGTGTTTCGCAAAATTGTAGAGTTTAATATCGAAGTTGGTGTACACGGTTTTTGGGTCGCGGGGGGTACTGGGGAGAGTGTGTTGTTGGACGATGATGAAAATATGCAGGTTGCGTCGGCGATTGTGGATCAATCGAAGGGGCGCGCAAAAGTTATTATGCATGTGGGTGCGCCAACAACAGATCGCGCAGCGCGATTGGCCGAGCACGCAGCCCGTGTGGGTGCAGATGCGCTGTGTTGTGTGCCGCCGTTTTTTTATCGGCGCGATGACGACGATATTGCCGAGCATTATCGGATTGTGGCAGGTGCTGCTGATCTGCCACTCTTTGTGTACAATTTGCCGGGGGCAACAGGCGTGGAAATTACGCCGGGGATGATGGCAAAAATTCAGGATCGCGTGCCACAACTGAAGGGGTTGAAGCACTCGGCACCGACGTTTGCAAATGTGCGGACGTTTGCCGGGATGGGGTTGTCGTGTTTTATTGGCAATCACCGGTTGATGTTGCCGGCGATGACAATTGGCGCGTGTGGGTGTGTGGATGGGCCGCTGAATGTGTTTCCCGAATTGTGGGTGGCGATCTGGAATGCATATCGGGCAGGGGATTTGAAGGCGGCAGAAGCAGCACAGGATAAGGCGTCGCGTGCTTATGAGATGTTGAGCGCAGGCGGCGGCTTTCATTCGGTGATCAAGGTGGCGTTGAGTACGCGATTGGGGGTTGATTGCGGAGACCCGAGGCCGCCAGGGCGACCAGCGAGCGATGCACAACGCGCACAGATTGTGGAAGTCGTAAAGCGTTTGGTTTGAGTGTGCAGGTAAAACCAGAGATAAATCAAATGGCCGATCAGACGATTTTGCTGGTTGAAGACGATAGGGAATTGGCGGAGTTGACGCGCGATTTTTTGCAGAATGCGGGATTTGTGGTCTGGCACGATTCCGAGGGCAGGGCTGCGCGAGATCGCATTTTGGCTTCTCCTCCCGATCTGATTATTCTGGATGTTATGTTGCCGGGGATGAACGGATATACGGTTTGCCGGGAAGTGCGTCCAGAATACGATGGGCCGATTCTATTTTTGACGGCTCGAGACGATGAATTAGATGAGATTTTGGGGCTGGAGATGGGCGGCGATGATTATGTGACCAAACCGGTGCGACCCCAATTGCTTCTGGCAAGGGTGCGCGCGTTGTTGCGCAGGGCTGTTAAGAGGCCCACGGTTTCAAAGCGAGTGGTGGTGGGGGATCTGGTAGTGGATGCAAATCGACGGGAAGTCAGACTGGGTGAACGCGTTGTTGAACTTACGACTTATGAATTTGATTTGCTCTGTTATCTGGCTATTCGAGCCGGTGAAGTGGTGAGTCGGCAGGATATTTATCAGGCGTTGTTTAACTACGATTACGATGGGTTGGATCGCAGCGTGGATGTGTACATTTCGCGCCTTCGTCAAAAACTCGGCGAAGATAGTTCAACATCTGTTTCGATCAAGACTGTGCGCAGTGTGGGGTATCTGTTGGTCAGCGCGGAGTGAAAGCGAGTGACCGATGAGGAAACAATTTATCCGTATTTATGCGGGGATTGCCATTGTTTTGCTTTTGAGTGCGTTTGGGTTTTTGGCAATGTCAAAGCAGTGGGTCGCCTCTGTTCGGCAGGCTGATTTTGAGGACAAGACGCAGGCGCTTATCGCAATGGTTCGCGAGGAGATCGAGGCCGTAGATGCAGATCCGGTGGCGCAGTTGCTGGTGCTCAATATGTTCAGTTTGACGCACCGCATGCCCATTACGCTGGAGCCGTTGTTTGTTTTGCCGCTTTCTTCGGCAGAGAAAGGGCGTTTAAAAGCCGGAGAGGTTGTGACTATTTCCATAGAGGAAAGATTGCAGACATACCAGATGGCACCCAATGGCGATGTTATTGTGTTGGGACCATACCTGCTCGAGGAGATGATTCGATGGCAGGATAATTTGATTGAAGAAGGAGTTGGCGAGGACGATGGCGGCAATTTCTTTTTTCAACTTGATGTTTTCTTTTTTGGCATTTTGGTCGCGATTTTGTTGGGTATAGGTGTGGCGATTTATTTTTTAATTCACCCTTTTGAACGTCGAATTTACGCATTGTCAGATGCTGCCGAGCGATTTGGGAAGGGTGATTTGGGTAGCCGGGCTCCAATTGTTAAGGGCCATGCTGTGGCGGATTTGGCGCGCAGTTTCAATGGCATGGCCGATCGCATTGAGGGGGTCGTAGATGGGCAGCGAGAGCTTTTAAGAGCGGTGTCGCACGAACTGAGAACGCCTCTGGCACGTATTTTTTTTCTTCTCGATCACTATCGCGTATCGGGGGATCAGAACGCGGATATTCAGCGTATTGAACGTTCGGTTTATGAATTGAATGATCTGGTTGAAGAGTTGATGGATTTTGCGCGGTTGGACCGGGATATTTCACATCGTACGGAGATTGATGTTTATGCACAAATGAGAGAGTTGCGCGAAATGGTAGCAGAATTGCGCGGAGATATTTCTGTGGATATCGATAGTGAACACCTGATGGTCTGGGCAAATGAGACGCATTTCAAACGCGCGCTTACCAATCTGGTTACCAATGCAGTGCGACATGCCAGGCACCATATCTGGATTACAGCCAAAAAAGCGGATGAAATGGCTCATATCAGTGTGGAAGATGATGGTTGTGGTATTCCAGAACATTTGAGAGAGAAAATATTTGAGCCTTTTTATCGGGTGGATGAAGATTCAAAGACTGGCGGTACGGGCCTGGGGTTGGCGATTGTGAAGCGCATTGTGATGCAAAATGACGGACAGGTGCAGGTAGAGAATAGGACAGAGGGGGGGGCGAAATTTACGTTGATGTTTCCGCTTGGAGAAAAAATAAAGATCGGAACAAGACGGGCAATGGATTTGTCAGAATAAAGAAACTATTACATTTACAGGAAATGGCAGATATGAAACGGTGTTTAATTGCCATATTTTTGATAATTGCAACGCTGTGGTGCGATGCGTTTGCTAATACACAAGAAAAACAGGAGGAGTCGCCACCGGCTTTTGTCGATGAGGATGGCAATGGTATCGATGATCGCGTGACCTTCCGCCATCGTCAAGGTCTGCGATCTCGGGGAAGTGCGCTTTTGTGGGTGCTCTCAGCGCAATTGACAAAAGCACAGCGAACTACTCTGCAGGCGAGGATCAATGAATTAATCGAGGGAGGGGCAGAATTCCGTGAGATTAGAATGGCTATTTTTGCCGAACTCGAGGGTTTCGGCGTAGATTTAACAGAGACATTTTTGACGCGATTAAATGCGGTGTTGACAGAAGATCAGATGTCTGCACTTCGCAAAAAGGCCGAGGCTCTAAAAGCGAATGGTGCGACCTATTACAGGATTTACAGAGAGATACGCGACGAGCTGGCTGTTATGGGAATTAATTGGGAGGGGCAGAGACCGGATTACTCTGGTCCTCAGTTGACAGAAGGCGAGATGTCTGATCTCCAAAAGAAAATTGACAAACTAATTGCCGATGGTGCCTCTCGCGTTGAAATTCAGAAAGCCATTCATGCAGAGTTGGAAGAGATAAAGCGGCGCAATAGACGCAGGAGTCGCACTGCGGGTGACCGCGGGGGGCCTCCGCCGAGATCACCTGAGAGAGAAAGAAGCGGGAAGCAGGGAAACTGAGTCAATCCGAGAGGGGAAAAAGCGTTTCAAATATTTTGTCTGTTCGGTTTCGCCAACTCGCCCAACCCGCGCCGTCGTTTACTTCGCCTCCGGTAAAGGTATAACCTCTCTTTTTTAGTAGTTGGGCAAACGATGCCGTGCTTTTGCCCAGATCATTTCCCTCCATTGGGCTTCGCAAGTCGTATTTTCCCCAGTCCAGATAGATATCTATGGGCATTTGTTTTGTTGCCTGAAAGACCAGGTCTGCATCTTTGGCTTCTGCGGTCTGATCCCAGGATAGGGATTGTATGCCTGTTTTGCCAAATATGTCGGGATGGGTAAAGGTGGCGTAAAAGGCCATAAATCCACCGTAAATTGTCCCGATATTTGCCCGGCTTTCGCGGCTTTTGATCGTGCGATATGTCCGGTCGATGTAGGGTACAATCTCTTCTGTAAAGATCCGATTGTACGCATCGCGGTTTGCCCCTACGTATTCTGCGTATCCTCCTCTGAAGAGTGATGGGACAAATACCGCGATTACGGGGCGCACGCGCTTGCCGATGATATTGTCCAGTGAGATATTCATTTTTCCCAGGGACCACTGCCGACGCGCAGCGTGGACATATACGACGGGGTAGTGTTCATCGCTTTCATGATAACCTGGTGGAAGATAGATTTCCAGGTTGCGGTGCCTCGCAATTTCCGCACTTTCAAAACGCAGGGTGTCAATTTTGCCGTGAATACCGTCTCGTCGCGCTTTGAGATGGTCGGGAGTTTGCCAGCGCGGCATGCCGAAATAGGAAGCGCGGCCAAAGAAGAGGGTTCGTATCTGTCGCGGGTTGAGCGGGTCGGGGATAGATCGCTGTAAGTCCAGTGTGTAGCGATAGGTGATGCGGGCGTCGGGTTCGAGTTGTGCGGTGGAATAGAAGAAGTCCGTTCCCTCAATGCGGTGCATGGGGTGGTCGTATCGCCGCCCTACGTGGTCGCCGGTTATGGTAACGTCTTCCGCTTTTCCGCGATATACAAAATGCACGAGGTTCTCGCCTTCGAGGATTGGGAAGTTTTTCTGTTGTGCCATGAATTGATCGATCTGCGTTTTTTTGTCTGTGGATTGTTGCACTTTTTTGACAAATTGTGCAAAGCGCGAGTTTGGTGCGATGTCTTCTGCGTCTGATTCTGCAATTTGCGTTTCTGGTACGACTTCGATACAGGCGATTTCCGACATGCTGCGCGCGTAAAACCTGTCATTGGCAAGGCTGGCATGCGTCCAGGCAATTTCGTCGAAGAGTTTCAAACGGGCTGTTTCGCGGTATCCTTCACCCGAGGCCTGTGCGACGGCGAGGTTGCCTTCTTTTGTCATGATTACGAGGTGGTTATCCACGATGATGGGGAAGCCATCTCCCGGCTCGCGCGATCGCCATAAGCGGTTTCCGGTGTTTGTATCGATGCATGTGAGTATGCGGCCGTTATATCCAAATAGAAGTTCTGTGTTAAATACCGCGTAGCTGTACGTTCCCCGAATGTGGCGCGTCTGCCAGATTTCCTCTGCGGCAAAGGTTTCGCTGTCGGCTCTCAGGCCGATTAGCATGCCGCCGTTTTTTACAAAGTATCGCCCTTCGCCAATCTCGACGGGATGTCCGCTGGTATGCCCCGCGCCGGTTTGCCCTCGGTGTGTAAATTGCCACAGGATTTCACCGGTTTCGGGAGATAAGCCCGCGAGATATTTGTTGCCAAAGAAGACGAGGTGTTTGCGGTTGTCAAAGGCGTACAGGCCCGGCGATTGGTAGTTGACCGAGTCGCTAAATGCCGACCAGATTAAATCGCCTGATGCGGGATCATAAGCGGAGACTGCATGTGTTCCACCGGTTTGGACGATCAGGCGATTGTCGTGTAAAATTGGGGATGAGGTAAAGCCCCAGAATGGCACTGTGGCACGATGGGCTGCGACGAGGTCTATCGCCCAGAGTTCTTTTCCCGTATTCGCATCGAGTGCGAACAATTTTCCCCGGGGACCTAATGCGATGACTTTTTCCTTTGTCACTATGGGCGTTGATAGGGGACCGCTTTGCGAGCCGTAGTGTCCGAGATATGCGGTGCCGATTTTGTATTTCCATCGCTGTGATCCATCTTCTGTGTTGAGGCCGATGACGTAATCAAAGGTTTCGTCGGAATACATGGTTACAGCGAGGTCGCCGAGAACCGAGATGGATGAGTAGCCAGCGCCGAGGGGTTTCTTCCAGACGATTTTCAGCGCGTAGTTTTGATCGGAGGGGAAGATGCCCACATCGTTGACCCTGAAGTCTCTGTTGGGACCGCCCCAGTTTGGCCAGTTCGTTTTTGCGTCTGCTGTTTGAAAAAAAAGAAAAATGAGAAGAAGCATTTTTGCGCGGTTGTTCATTGCTTACCCTATTTCTATTTTTGTCGCCAGATTTCCCAGACGAGGTGTGATAGTTCGGGTACGATGAGTTTTTCCATGGCGAGTTGTACAGCGCCAGATGATCCCGGCATGCAGAAGATCATGGTGTCTTTGTACACGCCTGCTACGGCGCGCGAGAGCATGGCGCCCGAGCCGATGTCTTCCCAGGAGAGAAAGCGAAATACTTCGCCAAATCCGTCGAGGCGTTTTTCAAGCAGGCTTGTGACGGCTTCATAGGTGGTGTCGCGCGCGGCAATGCCGGTGCCGCCATTGGTGAGGATGACGTGGCATTCGCCTTTTTCGGCGATTTGTTTGATGAGCGCGCGTATCTGGTCGGCTTCGTCTTTGACGACGCGGTAAAACGCGATGCTGTGACCGGCAGCTTCGACCAGTTCTTTTATGATTTTGCCGCTTTTGTCATCGGCTTCGGTGCGCGTGTCGCTGATGGTGAGCACAGCGCAGGTGACGGGGTCTTTGGCTTGCTCGATATGATCTGTGTAAGGCATGGGGAACTCCGGGGTGAAAGGATTATGATAGGCCCATGGCTCGGAGGTTGTCGTAGCTGATTTTGAGGCTGTCGAAGGGGTCGCGGTCGTAGCAGCGGTCCTGTTCGACGATGTACCAGCGCGTGCCGGATTCGCGCCCGGCTTCAAAGATGGCGGGCCAGTTGAGGTTGCCTTCGCCGACTTCGGCAAAGCGGGTTTCGCGGCCTTCAATGGCCATGTCTTTGACGTGGACGAGGTCTATGCGGGTGTTGGCTTTGCGGATCCATTCGGCGGGGTCGCCTCCTCCTGCCTGTACCCAGTACACGTCGATTTCGAGTTGTACTACTTTGGGGTCTGTTTCTTGCAGGATGATTTCAAGGGCGGTGCGGTTGCCGAATTTTTGAAATTCAAAGTTGTGGTTGTGATATGCAAAGGTCAAGCCCGCGTCGGCGAGTTTGTGACCGACTTCGGAGGCGTCTTTGGCAAAGCGGATATATCCGGCTTCGCCGTCTTCCCGATACGACTGGGGCAGGCTGCCGATGGCGGGGTATTTGCAGTTCCAGAGGAGGTGCTCGTCTATGACGGCTTGTGTGTCGTCGCGCATGCGGTCAAAGCCAGTGTGTGTGGCGCAGATTTCAATGTCGTTGTCGTCGGCTATTTGTTTGAGTTCTGCGGGGTCAATGGGTCCAAAGCCGGAGACTTGCATGGCGTCGTAACCCATGGTTTTTACTTTTTTGACGGATTCGGCGATGTCTGAGATGGTTTTGGTGAAGTCGCGCACGGTGTACATTTGCGCGGCGATCATGGTTTTTGGCATTTTGGGCTCCTTGGGTGGAAGTGAGATTTTCTGTAGGGGTGTGAAACATAACATAGACAGGGGATGGATGCCAGAATTTTGTGTATGGGATTTTTCTGGATTGTTGCGGGGTGTACGTTTATTTTAAGATTGTTACCCGTATGACGACTTGTTTATCACTGGCTGGGGAGAGATTATGTCGAATATGAAGGCGTTGGCAGAAAGGCAAGGGGAGCGCAATGATGCGCTGTTGAAGGATACGCAATTTCTCGGGGATGAGATCGCGTCCGATGTTCTGG
Source organism: Gemmatimonadota bacterium (assembly GCA_026705765.1). Classification (NCBI taxonomy): domain Bacteria; kingdom Pseudomonadati; phylum Gemmatimonadota; species Gemmatimonadota bacterium. Next base: position 13,530 of record JAPPAB010000125.1, on the reverse strand, counting down.
GGTTGCATATTGATATTGCGACGACCGAGTCGCTTGGGGAAGCAGAAGACCGGGCGTTGACGGCGTTGCAGATTGAGGGCGCGCGCACGGCGATTCGGGCGCTGGCGTCGTTGGCAGAGATCGGGGAGTTGGACCATCTGGGCGGGGGATTGGAGTTGATCCCGGGGTTGTTGATGACGCTGTCTGTGGCGGATTACGATACGCGTACTTATACGATTGAGCACGCGCATACGAGTGTCGGGTATTATTCGGCGTTGGCGGCGTTTGGTTTTGTGGCGGCAGAGGGCGTTGTCGAGCGGTTTCGGCGCGGGCTGGATTTTCCCGGACATGTGGCATGGTTGCCGGGGGGAACACAGCTCAATGGCGGGCGTTTGGGGGTGATGATTCCTGTGGCTGTGGGTCTGGCGTTGGGCAAGAAGGCATTGTGTGACGATGCGTGGGTGATTGCTCATTGCGGGGATGCGGGGTGGATTTCGGGTCAGGGTCTCAATGGTTTTAATGGGGCGAGTGTACACGGGGCGCCGATTACTTATGTGATGCACCGCAATGGCATTCAGTTGTCGGGTAGTACGGCGAGTATTATGGATGTGGATCCGCGTAGTGCTATTTCTGCGATGGGCGTGGAGGTGCTGGAGGTTGCGTCGCTTCACGATAATGTCGCGCTTTATCAGGCTTATAGGGAGGGGTATAGTCTCGCGCAGACGGGTAAGCCGAGTCTGATTTATCCCACGGGATTTTCCGGGGAGGATGTGACGCTGAAGACTTTTGGCGCGCGCTATGGGGTGACCGGGGCGGTGGAGGCGTTTGCCGCGCAACACGATGTGCCGATGGATAAGCAGGTGTGGATTCCGGGGTCGCTGATGAGTTTTCGGGATACAGAGCCGATGTTGGAGTGTTTGTTTTTGGTGAATGATTTGCCGGGTGGAGAGAATCATCACGATGGGAGTATGCAGGGGCGCGTTGAGGCAGAGGTTCTCGGCGGGGCGATGTTTGAGGCGACGGCTGAACAGGCGGAGGCGCTTGCAATGCTCCGGCAGAATGGGTCGCGCACGGTTGTTACGAGGGCGAGGCCAGCACCCGGTAGTGCGAATTTGGAGATTCCCGCGGGTAAGGCAGCAGCGGCTGATTTGCCGACTGAGAAGGCGAGTCCGCGCGATGGTGCAGCCGCGGCTTATGCTCTGGTGGCAGAGGCGCATCCCGATCGCGTGTTTGTGGTGAGTTGCGATTTGGATCCTTCGACAAAATTGGCGGCTGCTCGGGCGCATTTGTCAGACGATCACCAGTTTGAGATGAGTATTGAAGAGCAAGCCGCGACGCTTATTGCCAATGGTCTGGCGATGAGTTCGCACGAGCCGCAGCTCAATGTGGTTTCGACTTTTGCCGCGTTTTTTGAGGGGATAGCGCGCGAAGGGTTTGATATGTGGCAGTATCAGCGCAATTTGAATGGGGTGAATGAGGGTATTAATGTGGTGTTTCATCTCTCTCATGTGGGTGCGTGTACGGGGCGCGATCACTTTTCGGGTTGGGGGCTTGATTGGATTAATGTGGGGTTGACGTATTTGCCCTATTTGCACCGGTTTTACGCACCGGCAGATGCGCGCGTGGCGTTTTTGGCGGTGAAGGATATGGCGGCGCATTACGGCGGGCATATTATTGGGGTGCCGCGCGATTCGGGTTTGCCCGTGTTGCAAAAGCAGGATGGGTCGGGTTCTCTGTGGAATCCGGAGGAGGCGTGGGAGCCGATTACGGCTTTTCGCAAATACGATGGGGCAAGGCATGCGATTCTGGCTTTTGGCGCGCCGGCTTTTTTGGGTGCGGAGGCTGCCGAGGTTTTGCTCGCGCGTGGGAATCCGACGGATGTGTATGTGGTGAATGGATTGCCGCTGCCCGATGGGGCGTTGAATGATGTGCTGAGGAATTACGAGGGTGTGGTGACGATTGAAGATGGAAAGATTGGGACGCCAGAGACGGGTTTGCGCGGGTTTGCAGGGTTGGTAGGGTCTTCGTGCAGCATTGCCCACGCGCATGTGGGGATTACAGATCCGAGGATTGCACCGTCAGAAGGTCTCGAAGCGACCTGGGCACATTTTGGGATTACTACAGAGGCACTTGTTGAGGCGGTGGAGATGGTATTGTAAATATGCGAGGACTTGATGCGTAAACAGATTTTGTTCATTCTATCAACACTCGCGCTTTTGATGCATCCGCTGTCTCTTTCGGCACAGAATAGTACGGCGGGTGATCAAGATGTTACCCCGGACTTTGATGGCGATGGTCGGGTTGAATTTCCTGACTTTTTGGCGTTTGCAGGTCAGTTTGGAGCACGTCAGGGCGATGGGCGTTATGATGCCAGATATGATCTGGATAGCGATGGCGAAATTGGATTTTCCGATTTTCTACTTTTTAGCAGTAGCTTTGGTAAAGAGGTATATAAGCCTGGCGGTACAGCGATGGTTGCTATTTCGGATGCGAATTTGCGCGCTGTTATTGAGGATAGTCTGGGCAAGGCGAGCGGTGCGACGATTACCAGAGATGATATGGCAGTTTTGACACACCTTAGGGCGCCGAATGAGAATATCAGTGACTTGACTGGACTTGAGTTTGCGATTGGTCTGACGAGTTTGGATCTTGGTACAGAGAGGGTGGGGGATAGGTGGGTCAACAGCAACAAAATATCCGATCTCTCTTCCCTCTCGGGTTTGACCGGTCTGAAAAGTCTGTATCTTACCTCCAACCGTATCCGTGATGTATCTGTGCTGTCAGGCTTGACCGAACTGGAATGGCTGTCTCTTTCTGGCAACCGCATCCGTGATGTATCCGTGCTGTCTGACTTGACCAACCTGACACAACTGTATCTTTCCTCCAACGACATCGCGGATGTGTCGGTGCTATCTGGCTTGACCAGTCTGGAAATTCTATGGCTACGCACCAATAGTATCAGTGATGTGTCTGCGGTGTCAGGCTTGACCAACCTGAAAAGCCTGGATCTTGCCACCAACCGTATCAGTGATGTGTCTGCGGTGTCAGGCTTGACCAATCTGACACAGCTATATCTTTCCTCCAACGACATCGTGGATGTGTCCGTGCTGTCAGGCTTGACCAACCTGAAAAGCCTGGATCTTGCCACCAACCGTATCAGTGATGTGTCTGCGGTGTCAGGCTTGACCAATCTGACACAGCTATATCTTTCCTCCAACGACATCGTGGATGTGTCCGTGCTGTCAGGCTTGACCAACCTGAAAAGCCTGGATCTTGCCACCAACCGTATCAGTGATGTGTCTGCGCTATCAGGTTTGACCAGTCTGGAAGAGCTGGATATTTCTAGCAATAGCATCCGTGATGTGTCCGCGCTATCAGGTTTGACCAGCCTGATAAGGCTGTATCTTTACACCAACAGTATCAGTGATGTGTTCGTGCTGTCAGGCTTGACCGATCTGGAAGAACTGTCTCTTTCTGGCAACCGTATCAGTGATGTGTCTGGACTATCTGGTTTGATCAACTTGACAAGGCTGTGGCTTTACGCCAATAGTATCAGTGATGTGTCTGGACTATCTGGTTTGACTAACCTGACAAGGCTGTATCTTTACAACAATAGCATCTCGGACCTTTTGCCTTTGGTTGCAAACAGGGGATTGGGTACTGGAGATGTGGTTGATGTACGGAATAATCCATTGAGTGCCATATCACGCAACACGCATATTCCAGCCCTTCAGAACAGAGGGGTTGATGTGCGTTTTGGCGCGTTAAAGCCCGCGGTGGAAAAGACAGAACAAGACATTTTTCCTGAGATGATGGAATTTTTGGGGGGTGAGGAATGGGAGAGAAAGGATGTGATTGGCTCAAAGTGAGTGTCTGTTTTGATGAAGACGCTGTAATGGGAAAGAGCGAGTCCTTTTTGACTCGCTCTTTTTTTGTCGATAAATCGACGCGATTGGTCGCGATCCAGTGCTTGCGAACTGTGGATGGGAAAACTTGATATCCCATTCACAGTTTTTTTGATAAAAATGCACCAATTCTGAAAAAAATGAAAAAATAAGAGATATTCGGAAGGAATCAGAGATACGCGGAATCTTTTTGAGTTGAGATTACAGGCGTGACAGTAGTATTATAAAAAAGCCGCTGACAAGACCAGGACAAGTCAACTGTCAGCGGCGGCAAATATCTCAAGCTGATAACTTGAGAAGGTTAAACTAAGGTAGCGACCTGAAGCGCGATTGTCAATGTGAATTTAATGTTCAATGCAAAAAGAGAAAATTGAACAATATTTTCACCTCTTAATTCAACATTCAGCCTGACTTTTACTCCATGACAACTTCTATATGGAATAAAAATAATACTTTGTAGAAATTATCATTTTAAAAATCCACATTGGCACACATGTTGCATGTATCTGTTTAAGCAGTGAAAAAGCTGTATTGAATCGTGTGGAGTATCATGTTCTGGGCCTCAAATATTTAGACAGCGTTTTATCGCACAGGAAAAAAATATGAACAAACAGAAAATACTGATTATAGATCACGATCTCAGCATTCTATCGACCCTTGCAGGATTTCTGGGCGATGAACCTTATGACATAAGTACGGCGGAAAATGGAAAAGAAGGGCTTAAAATTTTGAGACGAGAGAAGATTGATCTGGCTGTTGCTGAAAAAGATATAGCGGGCCTTGACGGGATCGCACTTTTGGAGCGCGTTGCAGCAGAGAAAATTCAGACAAACATCCTGATCATGGGAAGCGTTGTGCCCATGGAAGTAACGAAAGAAATACTCACAGCAGGTGCTGTGAGCGTATTGGATAAACCGATTGTGAAGGACAAATTTTTGGCAGAGGTAAAAACCTGTATCCTGCTAAATGAAGTGAGATACAAGGTATCGCGGACCAGTGAAGCATCCCGTTCACTGCCCAGATCCTTTCAACGGCCATTGAACACTGGCCGGGAGAAGGTTTCGCAAGAGAAGTTGGAATCATTTTTGGAGGAGCATTACAGAAATTCAGACCTGAAATTTGAAGACCTCACGAACCATTTTAAGATCTCTCTATCGCAGGGTCACGCGCTGTTCAAAAAATATTTTGACAAGACCTTCCGTGAAAGACTGAGGGAGGTCAGAATAGCGCAGGCAGAGCACTTTTTAACGGGATCATCGCTGTTTATGTATGAAATTGCACCCCTATGTGGGTATCGTGGATCAAATCGTTTCTCTGAGGACTTCAAGAGGATACATGGCATTTCTCCCACCCAGTACCGCAAATAATTTATGCGTGGAGAAATTCAGGGGTTTTAGGAAGATGTCTGAGTTGAATGTTCATTTGTCTGATCGAATTTCATTTTAACAGTGGGCTGAACGAGTTATGGCACATAGTGAACAGGTTATAAAATTCAATGGCTATTCGCAAAAAGATGTGCCTATTGAAAACACAGAGGCGCGAGAAGCCCTCCCAACTTCGGGGATTGGCTTCCGGTTTGTGCGCTATTTCTTGCTCACCATTTTGTGCGTTGTGGGAAGCATGGTCGCGTTTATCTGTCTTTTGGGATGGCATCTGGGTATGGAAATCACGGTTGCAGGGCAAGGTCGCTTGCAGCCTACTGCGCGTTATGAAGTGAAAGCACAGCGATTTGGCTTGATTCAAACGGTTCATGTGCAACACGGGCAAGAGATTGCACAGGGTGATTTGATGCTGACTTTGGATGATACCGATTTACGCACGGAATTGGAGCAACTCGAACATGAACTGGGGATAAATCAAAGTCGGCGTGTGGCTCTGGTATCAGGATTGCAACGCGAGCGCGCTGTTTTGGAAACAGAGATTGTGCAGGCTGAAGTGGAATATGAGACCGCAAAGTTGCAATTGGAACAGGTTAGGCAAGAATACCAGATCCATCGCAAATACGCGCCTTATCGCGAAGATGGGAGTATGCGACCTCCTGTTGATACGTTGATTCCCATTCGGGTACACCAGACGCGGGTAGAGGGCGCAAAAGTAGAAATTGAACGGGTAAAACGACGGTTGGTCGCTCTGGACAATCGCAAGCAGGAACACGAGATGCTAAAACAAACGTATGAAAAATTACAGGTCAGCTATCGCCTTGTCGAAACGCGTTTGGAACAGATGAAGATCTACGCGCCTGTTTCTGGAACCGTGTTGACGCGTGATTTGGACAAACGCGAAGGAGATCGCATTGAGGCGGGTGAAGCCGTGATTGAATTGGCCGAATTGCACAGTTGGCAAGCTGAGGTGATGATTCAAGAAGTGGATATCCCAAAGGTGAAAGAGGGACATAAGGTGCGAATATATGTGAATGCTTTTCCGCACATGGAATACAAGATTTTTGAGGGCAGGGTGACAGATGTGCCGAGAAAACCCGAGCCCATCACACCTTTGGGTGCCGGTCTGGTGCCGGGCGGTATAAGTACTGTTTATGCGGTGAAGATCAGTGTGATAGATCCGCATTTATCCGATGGTGAGAAAGAATGTCCGCTTGCTTATGGCATGGGTGTGGAAGCCAAAATCGTGACAGAGCGCGGTCCCATTGTTGACTTGCTGTGGAAGAAGTTTCTGAAAACCGTGGGCAAAATCGGTCGTCCAGAGATTTATCGGTTGGAAGAACCTCTTGAAACCGTACAGACCGGGAACTAAATAATTCGATGCGCCAAATATTCAAAATCATCAAAATGCTCCGTCCTTACTGGCGGTTTATCTTCCAGTCCCTCCTCGTGGGCATCATGGTCATGTTCTTGCGAATCCCAGGACCGTATATCACTAAAGTTCTGATTGATGATGTGTATCCGCACAAAGACTACACTCTCCTGACCTTTATTCTGATTTTGGGTGCTGTACTCTCGATAGGGTTGGGGTTTACTGGACTGTTGAGCACTTATTTTGCGCGTTATGTGGGTGTCAACATGGGTCTAGATTTCAAATCCCGATTTTACTCCCATGTGCAATCGCAGGACTTCAGCTTTTTTGACAACCGGCAGACAGGGGAAATCCTGTCTCGATTCAGGGATATGGACAGATCTATTGGCAGTACCATTGGAATGGTGAACAGCCTGATTATGAACACCCTCCAGTTACTTATTTTTCCACCTATTTTGCTCTACATCAACTGGAAACTGGCTTTACTCAGCTTGGTAGTACTGCCTTTTGATACTGTATTGATTATCGTGTCAAAAAAATATCTCAGCAGAGTTTCAAAAAAATTGACCGAAGCCTCTGCCGAATTATCGGCCAAGTCCTACGAATCGCTTTCGGGCATTCGCACTGTACAGGCATTGGGACTGGAAGCCGCATTTTATCACAAGCTCAGAGACATCTTTCTCAATGTTGCAAAATTGCGAATCCGGTCAACGCATTTAAGTGGGGGATTTGGGTTTGTGGGAACGTTGGTGAAAACAGCGGGCACTTTGGCGTATGGATGGTATGGCTGGACGCAAGTTCTATCGGGCAATCTCTCGCTGGGCAGTTACATGGCTTTTTCCGGTTATGTGGGCTATCTCTACGGTCCAATTGGCAATCTCATCGGCCTTGTGGGACAGGTTGAAATGGCACTGGTTCGCATCAATCGTTTTTTTGAGGTCTATGATTTAAAACCTGAAATCCAGGATCGTCCCGATATGCCTATCTTGCCAAAGGTGAGAGGTGAGATCGGTTTTCATAATGTGAGTTTTGCATACCAGGAAGATCAACCCGTTTTGCGCCACATCAATCTGCATATCCCTGCGCAAGCTACCATTGCTCTGGTCGGCAAGAGTGGATCTGGCAAATCCACACTTGCCAAATTGATCCCGAGATTTTACGATCCGCAAGAGGGGTATGTGTCTATTGATGGGTACGATATTCGAAATTATCGCTTGAAATCTATCCGTCAGCAGGTGGGATTTGCTATGCAGGGCAGTACCTTGTTTCAAGGTAGTATTTTAGACAATTTGACTTTTGGGCACGACATACCCTTGCGAGATGTTCAGAATGCGACACAGGCTGCGTACATCCACGACTTTATTGCGTCATTGCCCGAAGGATATGAAACACTGGTCGGCGAGCAAGGAGCACAGATGTCAGAAGGACAGAAACAGCGCATTGCTCTATCGCGCGTGCTGTTGATGGACACGCCCATTCTCATTCTGGATGAACCTACTGCCGCCCTGGATATGGAATCTGAATATCACATCCAGGAGGCATTGAAAATCGTGCGAAAAGGAAGAACCACCATCATCATCGCACACAGACTTGCAACCATCCAAAATGCAGATGAGATTGTGGTCTTGGATGAGGGACAGATCGCAGAGCAGGGAACGCACGAGTGGTTAGCCATGCAAGACGGGGTTTATGCCCGTTTATATGAGAAAACGGCGAGTATATGACGTGAACGTAGCCTTCGGGGGCTGTAGTATTTATTTCTTTGAAAGGAGAAACACAATGAAAATCGTAAAGTTGTATAAACCTCAGCGGATGGGCAGTTTGGAAAACGTTCTTGCCTATTCTGGTGAGGAAGATGAACAGGCCCAGGCAGATTCTACTGCTACAGACAGTACGGGTGTGGAATTGACAGAGAGGGGGATTTCAACGACCAGTCAGGACTCTACGGGTCGCATTACCTTTTCTATAAATTCACCAGTATGGATTGCAGATGGAGAAGGTCCTGACAGCACAGATGTAGATAGTCTAAGGATCAGTCTTACAGGGGCCGGTGGTTCGGGAATTGATATAGCTATTCCTCTCCCCGTCGATTCTGAGGGGGGTAACGCCGTCCCTCAGCCCTCTCCGTTTCCTATGCCTGGTGAGGTAGAGTATGATCAGTATGGCAGAAAACTTGTTCATTAATCTGGGAGGATAACGTTAAATTTTGACGATCAGCGCATGGTGAAAAGCATAATCGTTCACAGGTTTTGCCCGATCTGAAAGCCGTGAGCAGTTTTTTCAGCCCCCGAAGGCTCTTGTAGATACATTTTAACTTCTCAGTGCGTTGACGTGAATTAATGAATCAAGTATTTTATCCCAGATGCCCTTATCCCTGTCCAGATAGATGAGAGAATGCTGTAATGAAAAAGTTTTTGATGCTGTGCCTTCCCCTTGTACATGCCGTTGCTTTCTATTATTTTGCGAGTTTTATTTTAGAACCTTATAAATCTCGTGGGCAAGCTCAAATTTTGTCAAAAAAGGGAAATAAGTTTTTAAAGATTGGTGCCGTTGAAGAAGCTTTGAATGCCTATCACCAGACAGTTGAATTAAATCCCGAAAATAAGTTTGCCTGGAATATCCTGGGCTTGATTTATAGCGACCAAAAAAAAAATCAAGACGCGCTTGAAGTTTATGACCAGGCACTTCAAATATTACCTCAAGCATCTATCTTATGGAATAATCGAGGTACTGTTTTGGTAGAAATGGACGAATTGGAAAAAGCACTTCTTTCATTTGACCGCGCATTAGAACTTGACACCGAATATTCTGATGCCTGGAACAACAGAGGGGTTGTGTTTCTTGAATTAGGCAGATTACCCGAAGCGATCATTGCACTGGATCGATCAATTGAACTGGACCCCAAAGATGGTAATACCTGGTATAACCGTGCTCGAGTATATGGGGCAATGAAAAATAAAGAACAGACTCTTTCAAGCTTAAAAAGAGCACTCCAGTGGGATCCTGATAAGAAAAAAGGAATTCACAAAGAACCTGCTTTCGAATTTCTATTGACAGACGAAAAATTTAAGATGTTGAGCAACAAACCGGATTAAACTGAATTGGAATTATCTATGGCTTTAGGACCATCAATTGAAGAATCTCCCAAAACGGAATCTATACAAGAGAACTGGCCGCCAGCACTTCAGGTGCCTTTGGCAAAAGGTTTGATCTGGTCTTGTTTAATTATCCTAGAAGGTATGATTGTGTGGAGACTTGTATCGCCACCAAGGGGTTTCGTGAATGCCCTTATGCAAGGGATGCATCTTCTCTTAGTGCTTTTTGTTTTGGTTCAATTCGGACGGTTTGAGTTAAAGAAAATGGTGTCTTATGCTATTCCCCCTAAACGCGTATTCTTCTTCTGGATATATGCAGGTATAGGTCTAACAGCGTATTATTTACCCCTTAATTTTTGGGAAGGCCTCGGTGCCCAACCGCCAGACTTTGTATTTCAGTATCTATACCTTTTTATTGGAGGGGTTATATTAGCACCAATTGAAGAAGAGCTTCTTTACAGAGGTCTGCTTTACGGAACGATCAGGACAAAATATGGAAAATTTAAGGCTTATGTCATTAGTATTTCAATCTTTGTTTTTCGACATAAGCGTTTATGGCCTTATATCATAGAGGGTTATTGGGACTTATTTTTGTTGCACTTGATCACATTGACAGTGCTTGCTTATTTTTTAACCTATCTCTACGAATCTAAGCGCAGCCTTCTATTATGTATGGCTTTTCATAGCTCTGCAAATATTAATGTCACTATCACACCTCTTCTTGGATTTCTGTATGGCGGCTATATCGTCGGCAAGTGATTTTTTCATTTTTGAAAGAGAATAACGATGTATCACATTCAGTCCTTAAGCGAAAACGATTTACATCACTATGCTACCTTTCTGAGAGATATTCAGACACACCATTGGTCCTTGTCTTCCAATGCTTTTCAAAGACAGCCAAACTCTGAATGCCTCCCTACTTGTGAAGAAATCATTGAAGATTTGAGCAGCTTAGAGCACTCGGTCATCTATTTACTCAAGCGAAATCACCGGATCATTTCATCCATGAAAATAACTCAAAAGAAATCCGAGCCAGATGTGCTCATTTTTTCTCATGTAGAAACCCATCCCGACTTTCAGAGACGCGGAACTTTTGGACTGGCACTGGGGGATGCGTGTTTGAGAACCGCCTGTGGATCTGATTGTAAACGGATTGAAATTACGACCTGGTCGTTCAATCGAAAAGGGATTCCACTTTACAAACGATATGGATTTCGTGCAATACCAGGCACCAATCTTTTGATGGAAAATTATCTGCCAGCTATTGTGAAGCATGTAGATGCACAACCCTATTTTGCGCGCCATGATTATATTCGCACACTCTATAACAAACGCAGTTATGGGTATGATGCTGTTAAAATGAATGGCATAAGTGTCTTTGAATATCGCTGGAAGCCGAGAAAGTCTGATGATACATTGCGCGTGTTGGTTGATTGGAAAAAGAAAGAAATCATTGATGTAGAATGCAAGATCATGGATTTATCATCATTAATTAGAGAATGTCATGCGTAAAGAAAATCCCTCTCAAATCCGGATTGCCATTGTCGATAGCGGCATAGACACATCGCATACAGGTGTGGGTGATGTTGCGGGTGGTGTTCATATTCAGATTGGTAAAGATGGTGAGACTGTGTTTTTGGATGATCACGCTGATTGCACAGGACATGGCACGGCGTGTGCTGGGATTATCAGGAAGAAGGCTCCTGATGCGATGTTGTATAGCGTTCGGATTTTTGATGCATCCTTGATGGCGGATGGACGAGCATTGATTGCGGCGATTCAGTGGTGTATTGACAATGAGATAGATGTGGTGAATTTGAGCCTGGGCACGACGGATGTGACGTTTAAGAAAGCTCTTCAGAAAGTGTGTCGTAAAGCGGTTGGTGCTGACGTGATTCTCGTAGCTGCTGAGAGCAATGACGGACGTGAGAGTTATCCTGCGGTATTTCCCGAAGTGATTGGTGTGACTGGTGGTGCGATCCATGAAGTAGATGGATTTTATTACCGCAAGGATCAGCGCATTGAATGTGTGGCGCGAGGTGATGAACAGCGCGTGTGCTGGTTAAACGAAAAATATATTATGACGGGAGGAAACAGCTTTGCTGCACCCCATATCACAGGCATTGTGGCACACCTGTTGGAACAGCATCCACAATATTCTGTTCAAGATATTCGGTTATTACTACAAGAAAAAGCATTAAATGAAATTCCTCGAAATGAAAATAAGTCTAAATTTGGCCATCAATCATACCGAAAAGACTTTCAAGAAGATTATTCCTATATCAAAAAAGCCGTGTTGTATCCATATAACAAAGAGATGCACAGCCTGGTGCGCTATCGCGATTTGCTTGCGTTTGAGATTGTCGGGGTCGCCGATCCCATTGGCAAAGGTATGGTAGGCAAAGATGCAGGCAAGGTGATTGGGGAACCGCAGGCAAATTTGCGGATCAGTCCGAATATTCGTCGCGCAATAGCAGATGCCGATACGCTCATTCTCGGCTATGTGGATCAACTATCTCGTATCCGCAAGCGCGATTTGCTCAGGGAATATGTGCAATTGGCTCTTGATGAGGGATGCCATGTGTTCAGTTTTCAGGCACTTGATCCAACCGTTTACGGCGATCTGTATGAGTTAGCGGACAAAAAGGGACTGCGCCTTGCCTATCCTCACGTTCACAGAGAAGAACTTGCACAGGCAATTCAAAATTTCAACGCGCTCCCACCTGTGGATGTGCCTGTACTTTCAGTGATGGGGACGAGTTCTCAACAGGGCAAGTTCACTTTGCAACTCGCGCTCAGGCGCAGGCTCATCCAAAAGGGCTATAAAGTCGGGCAGATCGGCACTGAGCACCATTCTCGGTTATTCGGCATGGATGCTGCTTTCCCAATGGGCTACGCTTCGCCGCTCAAACTACCATTTCAACATTACATACCGTATCTGGATTACAAAATGCGCGAGATTTGCCAGCGCACACAACCTGACATTATTTTGACAGGTTCTCAGTCGGGGACTATTCCCTATCATGTCCAGGAACACAGTACACATTGCTTGTCTTCGCTGGCGTTTTTGCTGGGGGTAAAACCAGATGCCTGCATTCTGGTGGTCAACAGCATTGATGCCGAAGAGTATATCCGAGATACCATAGATGGCATACGTGCGGTGTGCAAAGCACCGACTATCTTGCTGGCGATGGGCGACCACGAAAAACACATCCGAACAGCGTATGGGCGCAGTATGATCACGCCCAAAAAGATGGCACAATCTCAAATTGATCGTCACCTCAAAAAACTACAAGATTCGTTTTGTGTGCCTGCGATTGAGATTCTTTCAGAGACGGGTCAACAGCGTCTTGTGGAAACTGTGATTCAATATTTTTCAAAGGATGATACATCAACTATCGCATAGGAGGGGTTATGTCTATTGAACATCGGGTCAAACAGGTGATTATTCGCACGTTGTCTCTTGAAGTTGATGCGGACGAAATTGACGATGAAGACGAGCTTTTTGGCGGTGGTCTGGGAATTAATTCAATGGCGACGATTGAGATTATTGTGGGTCTGGAAGAAGAATTTGGCATTGAGGTGCCAGATGAAGATTTGCGCGTGGAATTGTTTGATAGCGTGCAGACCATGGCCGACTATGTTCGCACAGCACTAAATAAGGTACCTGCTGCCGGATATATAGAATAGATTTTTCGCTCACACTCAGATGGCACAGATTTCGAGGCACATCATGCAAAAAACACTTCCCATCCAGGTATCCCCACCCATACACGGCTATCCCCGCCATGGCTATCGGC
>JAPPAB010000124.1 GCA_026705765.1 Gemmatimonadota bacterium | reverse complement strand
CTCTTTGGGACACAGAGGGTTTTCGGACAAAATGCAAGGTTGACAAAATCGTTAAAATTCAGTAAATTATGATGTCTGTAATTGAACAAAAAATCATCCTCTTTTGACCTCAAAAAAACGCGCTATACAACACCCCAAAAAATCATTTACAAAGTGCTCAACGCGCTCGGGAGAAACGCATTCATGAAAGTATCAATAGAAAAAGATGAACTCCTCAAAGGTATCCAGGCTGTGATTGATATTGTGCCCTCTAAAACCGCATTGCCAGTATTGTCCAACATCCTGATAGATGCAAACAATGGCAGCGATGTGTGTTTGAGTGCCACAGATCTCGATATATCAATAACGTGCAAACTTTCAGCCACCATTGAAGACGCCGGGGCAACAACGGTGCCAGCGCGCAAATTCTCAGAAATTGTGCGCGAATTGCCCGAAGAATCCCTATCCCTCACCGCAGAAGAAGGCCGTGTAACGCTTCAGCGCCAAAGTGGTGCCGAAGGAACGTATGCCTTGATGTCGGTACCTGCCGACGATTTTCCCGATCTGCCTGAGGAGATCGATGGTCCCGAGATCGCGTTTCTGTCCGATGAAGATGAGGAGGCTCAGGAGGCTTCGGCCGATAGCAATGTCCTCGGCGAAATGATTTCTAAAACGATCTTTGCCGTGTCTCGCGATGAAACGCGTCCGGTACTCACAGGCGTGCTCTGGCAGATTGGCAATGGACGCATGACCATGGTGGCAACAGATGGTCATCGCCTGGTCAAATATTCGCGGATACAGGATGGGTTGCCCGATCAAAACAGAGAAGCCATTGTTCCCCCTCATGCTTTGAATCACGTCGTTAAACTCATGGGCGGGGGGGAGGATCTTCAAAAAGTACAACTCGGGCAAAGCCATGTGCTCTTTTCACTGGGCGACGAAGACGCCATCCAGATTTTCTCTCGACTGATTGAAGGTCCCTATGTCGATTACGAACAGGTGATTCCCCAAAACAACGGCAAGCGTCTTCGTGTTTCGAACAGCCAATTGCTACCCGCTGTGCGGCGCGTATCCATTCTGGCAAGTGCTCAGACCCATCAGTTGCGGCTCGAAATCAAAAAGAACGAACTCGCATTATCAGCGACCAGCCAGGAAATAGGAGGCGAAGCACGCGAATCTATGGGCGTTGAATACGATGAAGATGAAATGACCATTGGATATAATTCCGGCTATCTACAAGACGTACTCCGGCGCATTCATTGTGACGAAGTGCTCTTTGAACTCGACAGCGCTGTTGCCGCGGGAATCATCAGACCTGGTGAACAACTCGAAGGCGAAGATTATCTTTGTCTCCTTATGCCCTTGCGACTCAATGACTGATGTATGTTTCCTCTCTTAAACTCACCAATTTTCGAAACTTTGAGCATGCTGAATTTACATTTGATCAGGCAAAAACGGCAATCTGGGCAGATAATGCCCGCGGTAAATCAAATGTCTTAGAAGCGTTGTATTTTTTGGCACTGGCCAAATCGGGTCGCGGTGCCAGAGATCGGGATGTGCTCAGGTGGGGTGCTAACTATTTTGTGATCGAAGCCCAGATTGAGCGCGAAGATCGTTCCTTCCCCATTCGCATTGCCTACGATCCCCACATTGGCAAGAAACAAGCCTCTGTTGCAGAGGCTTCTCTTCCCCGCCTTTCAGACCTCATTGGCGCATTCAACGCTGTTTTATTTTCTCCCGAAGATGTAGATCTCGTATTGCGCGAACCGGCTCAGCGCCGCCGCATTTTAGATATTCTCGTTTCGCAATCAAGCGCGTCCTATTTAGCCGATCTGGAAGGGTATCAGCGCGTTTTGGCACAGCGCAATCGCTTGTTAAAAGACCGCCGTTCAGCACTGTTATCACATCCCGAACAAGTTGAACCGTGGAATGAGCAATTATCCAATTTAGGTGCTCGCATAATATCTCACCGTCTCGAAGCACTGAATGATATACAACATCTGCTATCTGAATACTATTGTGCCATTGCGCCCACATCAGAAAAAATGAAAGCGAATTACCGCAGTCCCATATCCCTGGAAACGCGCGATCAGGGCAGGGAAATACTCTTCGAAGCACTGACGACCCGGTTGCCGCAGGAAGTTGAACTGCGATATACACTTACGGGACCACACCGCGACAATCTGATTTTTACACTTGATGACAAAGCAGTCCATCAATTCGCGTCCAAAGGCCAGCTAAAAACCGTTCTGCTCTCATGGAAATTGGCCGAAGCGACATTTTTAGAACAACAGACCGGGTGGCGCCCTGTCTTGCTGATGGACGATGTGTTTTCAGAACTCGATCCCAAACGGGCAAACGCCGTATTGAACCTCATTCCCGATTTTGGGCAAGTGGTCGTAACCTCAGCGCGCGATCCGGATTTGGATTTTAAAGAACACGGATTTCGGCTGTTGAAATTGTGAATAAAATGGATGCCGAGACAGACAGACGCAAAAGCGGTATTTACAGGTACCGGAGTGGTCCAACATCTGACCCGGTTTCCGCAGGTGATGCCATTCGCCAGTTGGTAGATAGCCTGGGACTTGCGGAAAAATTGAGAGAACAGCGCGTATTGTCATTGTGGGAAAAAATTGTGGGTGAAGATATTGCGGCTGTAACCCAGGTCGAAGGCTTTCGGGGGGAGCAAGGAGAATTAACTGTTTCAGCACAACACCCCACACAGAGTGAATGGTTGCGCTATCAACGCGAAACTATACGTCAAAATTTGAACCGCGAGGTTGGCGGTGATGTGGTAAAAACAATTCGGTTAAAAGTTGATCCGTCTATTCGTTGATGAACTGGCCTGAGAGACGGCCAGTTATACAGCATTCCGCTGATTCGTTTATTCGTCTATTCGTCTATTCGCTCACACAGGAGTCATATATGGCAGATGCAGTTGAAAATGGATATACTGCTGATGATATTCAAGTTCTCAAAGGTCTTGAAGCAGTGCAAAAACGTCCGGCAATGTACATTGGTGACACGGGCGTTAATGGGCTGCACCATCTGATATGGGAAGTGGTTGACAACAGCATTGACGAGGCCATGGGGGGGCATTGCGATCGCATTGAAGTTTTTCTCAATGAAGAAGGGACTGTTACAGTAACGGACAATGGCCGTGGTATTCCCGTGGATCAACATCCAGAAGAACAGCGCTCTGCCCTGGAAGTCGTCATGACCGTGCTGCATGCAGGGGGCAAATTTGACAAAAAAAATTACGCGGTTTCAGGAGGCCTTCACGGCGTGGGCGTCTCGGTCGTAAATGGCCTATCAAAATGGTGTGAAGTTGAAGTGTGTTCCAAACTCATCGACCCCGAGGGGCGGGTGTATTCACAGCGATACGAACGCGGGGTACCCGTTACAGAGGTAGAGGACATTGGTCCGGGATCGACGACCGGAACCAGGACCACATTTAAGCCAGATGATGAAATTTTTGAAACCGTTGAATACAACCAGGAAATTGTGGCGCATCGCTTGCGCGAACTGGCATTTTTGAACCGGGGACTCACCATCGCGTTAAAAGATCACCGCGACGATTATGAAGAAATTTTTCACTATGATGGTGGGCTACAAGCCTTTGTGGAATATATGGATGAGGGGCGTTCAGCACTCCACGATCCCGTGTATTTTGAAGGTGAACGCGACGGCGTGGTTACCGAAGTGGCATTTCAGTACAACGATTCCTACCAGCAAAATATTTTGAGCTACGTCAACAATATCCACACACTTGAAGGTGGAACACACGAAACCGGATTCAGAACAGCACTTACGCGGACATTAAACACTTATGGAACCAAAAACAATGTGTTTAAAAATGAAAAATTCGCGCTATCAGGCGAAGATACCCGTGAAGGACTTACCGCTGTGGTCAGTGTGAAAGTGCCCGAACCGCAGTTTGAAGGCCAGACCAAAAGGAAACTGGGCAACAGCGAAGTGCGCGGCATTGTTGAATCGCTGGTAGGAGAAAAGCTGGGCGAGTGCTTTGAAGAAAACCCCAATATGGTAAAAAGGATTTTGCAAAAAGCTGTTGATGCGGCTCGGGCGCGAGAAGCTGCGCGCAAAGCACGCGAACTCGTGCGTCGCAAAGGCGTACTCGAAGGGGGTGGCCTGCCGGGTAAGTTATTGGATTGTTCTTCTAAAGACAAAGAAGAAACAGAAATTTTTCTGGTGGAGGGTGACTCGGCCGGCGGTTCGGCAGCACAGGGACGCAATCGCGCATTTCAGGCGATATTACCGATGTGGGGCAAGTTGCTAAACGTGGAAAAAACGCGGCTGGACCGGGTATTGGGCAACGACAAGTTGCAACCCGTTATTTTGGGACTCGGTGCAGGTGTTGGGGAAGATTTCGACGTGGAAAAACTGCGCTACGGCAAAATTATCATCATGGCAGATGCCGATGTAGATGGCTCGCATATTCGCTCTTTGTTGCTCACGTTTTTCTTCCGCTATATGCGACCGATGATTTTGGATGGGTGCGTGTACATCGCTCAACCGCCCTTATATCTGGTCAAAAAAGGGCGCACAGAACGCTATGCTTATGACGATGCCGAGCGAGACCGCATTTTGGAAGAATTGGGCGAAGAAGGCAGAGGTGTGACCGTTCAGCGCTACAAAGGTCTGGGGGAAATGAATCCCGAACAACTGTGGGAAACCACCATGAATCCCGAGACGCGCACGGTATTACTCGTCACGGAAGAAGATACCATGGAAGCCGAGCACGCATTTTCAATGTTCATGGGTGATGACGTCGCCCCCAGGCGAAAATACGTCGAAGAACACGCACTGGAAGCGGAATTGGATGTGTCGGGACCTTAAAAAGGAGACGATAAGACAATGATGATAGAACGATCGCGGGTGATCCCTGTTGAAATTGGCGATGAGTTAAAGAAGTCCATGCTCGATTATTCGATGAGCACGCTGGTCAATCGCGCATTGCCGGATGTGCGCGATGGGATGAAGCCATCGCAAAGACGCATTTTGGTGGCAATGAATGACCTCGGCCTGGGCGCAAACCGGCAGCATCGAAAATGCGCTCATATTGCCGGTCATGCCTCGGGCAATTATCATCCGCACGGTGAAGACATTGTCTATCCAACGCTGGTGCATCTGGCGCAGGATTTTAAGTTGCGTTATCCACTCGTAGATGGACAGGGTAATTTTGGCTCCATTGACGGGTATCCACCCGCTGCAATGCGCTACACAGAAGCGCGTATGGCCGGACCGGGGCAAGAGATGTTGAACGATCTCCAGAAAGAGACCGTTGATTACCGCCCCAACTACGACGAGCGCCTGGAAGAACCCCAGGTATTGCCGTCTGCGTTTCCAAACATGATTTGCAATGGCGCTGTGGGCATTGCCACGACAATGGCCACGGCAATTCCGCCGCACAATTTGGGAGAGGTCGTCGATGGCCTCGTCGCATTGATCGATAACCCCGAACTGGATATCGTTGAGTTGACGGAATATGTCAAAGCACCCGACTTTCCAACCGGCGGCATCATTTATGGCATGAGCGGCGTTTTAGACGCCTATCAGACGGGACGCGGACATCTGCGGATCCGGGCAAAAGCCGATATAGAAGAAGACAAAACCGGACGAGAAACCATTATCATCACAGAAATTCCCTACATGGTGAACAAGACAACGCTATTGGAAAAAATGGCGGATCTGGTACGCGAAAAACGCATTGAAGGGATTTCAAATATTCAGGATGAATCCGACCGCGATGGGCTGCGCATCGTCGTGGAACTCAAACGCGATGTGGTCGGGGATGTGATCTTGAACCAACTCTACAAATACACCCAATTAGAATCGACATTTGCGGCCAACATGGTTGCGCTGGTCAACGGCCGGCCCCAACAGGTCACCTTGAAGCAAATGTTGCAGTGTTATATCGATCACCGCCACGATGTCGTGAAGCGACGCACGGAATACGAACTGCGAGTCGCTGAAGAGCGCGCACATATCCTGGAAGGATTGATAATCGCGCAGGACAACATCGACGAAGTGATCCGCATTATCCGCGGCTCACGAGATCCCAATGAAGCGCGGCATGCATTGACGGCACAACTCGAATTGTCCGAACGCCAGACACAGGCCATTCTGTCCATGACACTGCAGCGATTGACCAACATGGAGCAACAAAAGATAGAAGACGAATACGCCCAACTGACGCAAGAGATTGAACGACTGCGCTCTATTCTGGACAACCGCGAATCGCGCATGCAAATAGTCAAAGACGAATTAGGTGTGATGCGCGAAAAATACGGCGACGAGCGGCGGTCGGAAATCGTGTTCGCGGCCACTGAGTTCAGCATCGAAGATTTAATCCGCGAAGAAGACATGGTCATTACCATTTCTCACAATGGATACATCAAACGCATTCCAGTATCCACCTATCGCGCACAAAACCGGGGCGGACGCGGGATCACGGGGATGCGAACAAAAGATGAAGATTTTGTAGAAAGCTTGTTCGTGGCTTCCACGCACAGTTATATCCTCGTATTGACAGACCGCGGGCACTGTGTGTGGTTAAAAGTCCATGAAATTCCGCGGGGTACGCGTCAAGCGCGCGGTCGGCCCATTGTCAATGTGGTGGATATCCCCTATGGACATAAGGTCGCTGAAGTCGTGCCAGTGCGCGAATTTGACGAAGATCGCTATCTGCTGTCTATAACTCGAAAGGGCCTGACAAAAAAGACGGCGCTATCGGCTTATAGTCGCCCGCGCAAGGGTGGCATTATTGCGATGAATGTGCGGGAAGACGATCAGCTAATCAAAGCCGCGGTTACAGAGGGTGACAACCGGGTTATCATTGCCACAAAGCACGGGCAAGCTGTGTACTTTGAAGAAAACAAAGTGCGGGCAATGGGGCGCAACTCACAGGGCGTGCGCGGCGTGTCCTTGCAAGGCGATGATGTCGTGGTGGGCATGGTCGTCGTTAAACCTGAAGCTGTAGAGCAATCTCATTTATTGTCGATATGTGCCAATGGATATGGCAAGCGCTCGCCGATTTCGGAGTATCGCCTGACAAACCGGGGCGGCAAAGGCGTGATCAACATCAAAACTACAGATCGCAATGGGCCTGTGGTATCGGTGATGGGCGTGACGGAAGATAGCCGCGACGATATGGTGATTGTGACGCAGAATGGCATCTTGATCCGACAGAAAGTAGCGGACGTGAGCGTGATTGGGCGCAATACGCAGGGCGTGCGTCTGATCAATCCGGATGAAGGCGATCAGGTAATCGATGTGGCGCAGGTGGTCAATCAAGACGAGGAAGAAGAAGGCGAAACCGCGATGGATGCAACATCTGAAGAAGTAAGTGAAACAGGAGAGGAGAACACGGCTGAGGAAAACGGAACGATGAAGGCATTATGGCGCGAGGTGCAAAAGCGAACAGGATGGAAGTGAACAACACAATATTTTGAATGAAAATACGTAGCGGCAGAGATAAATCTCTGCCGCTTTTTTGTTTTCACATCTCCTCACGGATGCAGAATCCGAATAATCTGCGGTTTTTCTGTCACAGCGGACAAATTCCCAATGCGCGTGATGGCGCGTTGCATCGCAGCTTCGGGGGCATCGTGTGTGATCATAATCAGAGGAACCGTGCCACCTTCTGTTTCCGAGCGCCCGTGCTGGATAACCGTTTCTATGCTGATATCTTCACCGGCAAAGAGTGCGGCAACCTGTGCCAGCACCCCGGGTTTGTCGTAAACGGTAAGCCTACAATAGCTACCGGTCTGAATCTCGCCGACGGGAACG
Organism: Gemmatimonadota bacterium; assembly: GCA_026705765.1. Classification (NCBI taxonomy): domain Bacteria; kingdom Pseudomonadati; phylum Gemmatimonadota; species Gemmatimonadota bacterium. Next base: position 28,497 of record JAPPAB010000124.1, on the reverse strand, counting down.
AGGTCCGCTTCAGGTATCGGAGCAAGCGGTGCTCCCGCGGGACCAAGACCGGCTTTGCGCCGCTCGGCAATGGCGACCAGATCGGCGACCACCGCGCTGGCTGTGGGCAATTCACCGGCGCCTTTGCCGTAAAAAACCTGAGCATCAACCGCACTACCGACAATTTCCACAGCATTAAATTCATTGCGAATATCTGCCAGGAGTGCATCGTGGGGCACAAAGGCGGGATGCACGCGCACTTCAATGCGACTACCCACCACGCGGGCTATGCCGAGCAATTTGATGGTATAGCCGAGTTCGCGGGCAAAATCGATATCCAATGCGGTAATATGAGAGATACCCTCTTTGAGAATATCGCCAGACGAGACGCGCTGGCGGAAGGCGAGGCGGCAGAGAAGCGCGAGCTTTTGAGCCGCATCTGTACCGTCGATATCCATGGTGGGATCGGCTTCGGCAAACCCTTTGTCCTGTGCTTCTTTGAGCATGGGATCAAAGTCCTCTCCGGCTTCTGTCATCCGGGTGAGGATGTAGTTCGTCGTGCCGTTGAGAATGCCGTAAAGCGATTGAATATTATTCGCCACCAGCCCCTGGCTGAGTGTCTGGATAATGGGAATACCACCGCAGACACTGGCTTCAAAGCCGAGTCCCACATTGTTTTGAGCCGCTGCCTCAAACAGGCTATCGCCGCGTTCGGCAAGAAGCGCTTTGTTCGCCGTAACAACATCTTTGCCATTTTGAAGCGCCGCGAGAACGAGATCATAAGCCGCATCGACACCGCCCATCACCTCAACCACAATCTGGATTGTCGGATCCGCGACCACATCCATAGGATTGGTCGTAAAACAATCGGGCATCAAATCAATTGCGCGAGATTTGGACAAATCGCGCACAGCAACCTTGCGAATATCGAGATCGAGGCCCCGAACGTCTTTGAATTCGCGTTCCCGGTCTCGAAGGATGCGGGCCACACCGCCGCCCACAACCCCCATGCCAATCAAGCCAATACCAATTGCCACTTTTACCTCATAAGGTTAGTGATGAAAATATTTTCGTTTTTCTTTATACTGTCAAACCGTTAAAGTGTATCCTAAGGGCTTTCTCTTGTCAAGAAAAGGATTTGATATGGGTGATTTGCCAAAAACAATGCCCGTAGTCATGTGCCGCGCGCCCGAAGATTATCGCCTGGAAGAATTCGCAGTACCCCAGATAGAGGCGGGTGAGGTCCTGATTCGCGTACAATCGGTCGGTATATGTGCAAGTGATTTAAAGTGCTATCTGGGAGCACCCATGTTCTGGGGCGATTCCCACCGCGAGGGCTATTGCCAGGCACCGATTATTCCCGGACACGAGTTTGTGGGAGAGGTCGTTGCACTCGGCGACGGTGCGAGTGACAAATATGGATTGGCGATTGGCGACCTCGCCGTATCGGAGCAAATCGTGCCGTGCAATGCGTGTCGTTATTGCTTGCGCGGGCAATACTGGATGTGCATGGTACACGATATTTACGGCTTTCGTCAGGCGACCTTTGGCGCAATGGCTGAATATTGCAGGTTACCTGCCAGAGCTTTGAATTATCGCGTGCCAAAATCCATACCCGCCGCGCATGCGGCGTACGTAGAACCCCTCGCCTGTGCGATTCACGCGGTCGAACGCGGCAATATTCAGTTAAACCACACAGTCGTCATTGCCGGTGCAGGACCGCTGGGCCTGGGCATGGTCGCTGCTGCGCGAATGAAGAATCCCGCTTTGCTAATTGCCTTAGACCTAAGTGATAAACGGCTGGAAATAGCCAGAGCCTGTGGGGCGGATCTGGGGTTGAATCCAAATTCGGTGGATGTGATTGACGAAGTCCATAAATTGACAGAAGGTTATGGTTGCGATGTGTATATTGAGGCGACCGGGCATCCCGCAGCAGTGGAACAGGGACTGCTTATGATTTGCAAACTCGGCACATTTGTCGAATTCAGCGTAATGCGCGAACCCGTGACAACGGATTGGACGATTATTGGCGACACAAAAGAACTCAATATTCACGGCGCGCATCTGAGTCCGCATTGTTATCCCATTGCCATTCGAATGCTCGAACAGGGACGCCTCCCAATGGACCAGATCGTAACCCATCAATTGCCACTTGAGGATTTTCATAAAGGAATTGACCTCGTCGCAGACGGAACGCAGTCCGTAAAGGTGACATTGAGACCATAATGGAGAAAACATGCCAGAAATACACGTAATGGATTTATTTCGACTGGATGGAAAGGTCGCCTTGATCACCGGGGGATCCAAAGGATTGGGTGCATCAATGGCGATGGGATTGGCGCAGGCCGGTGCAAAAACCATCATTTGTTCGCGGACGCAGGCAGACTGTGACCGCGTGGCCTCAGAGATTGCAGAAGAAACACGGCAAGAGAGTATTGGTATCGCTGGAGATGTAACCAGTGAAATAGACGTGGACCGGGTATTTGATGCAGTCATCGAGAAATACGGGAAGTTAGACGTGTTGATCAACAGCGCGGGGATTAATATTCGGCATCCCGTAGAGGATTTTCCCCTCGACGAATTTAAGCAAGTGATCGACATCAATCTCACTGGTGTATGGTTGTGTTGTCGCGCGGCTGCCCGGGTTATGAAGCCCCAAGGATCGGGTTCAGTGGTAAACATCGCGTCGGCATTAAGCGGCGTCGGATTAAGAGAGCGCTCGGCCTATTGTTCGTCAAAAGCGGGATTAATCGGCATGACAAAAACAATGGCACTGGAATGGGCAGAGTCCAATGTGCGGTGCAATGCATTGTGTCCCGGACCCTTTTTGACAGAGATCAATGTACCGCTTCTAAAAACGCCCGAGAAAGTGAAGTCGCTATTGGAATTGACCGCATTAAATCGCTGGGCAGAATTGCATGAAATTCGTGGCGCAGCGTTATTTTTGGCGAGTGATGCCTCCAGCTTTATGACGGGAGCATCGCTATATGTAGATGGCGGATGGAACGCGCAGTAACCCACCAAAGTGAAGGAAAATCATAGTGATAGAAAAAATCAACGAATCGGAAATAGAGGAAACATCGCGCCAATCGCGCACAGGCAAATACGGTTTGTCTCGAAAGGATATTTCCGGAGCATTGGAAACCACGGGACAACCATTTGAGGTCGAACGGGTGCGATTGGCGCCGGGAAAGATAAATTTTCCGTGCCATGCGCACCAGGTACAGTGGGAATTTTATATCGTGCTCCGAGGTCAAGGCGCCGTGCGCCGAAACGATCATACATTTGAGGTGGGAGCAGGCGATGCATTTGTTCAGCCCCCTGGAACCGCGCATCAAATTCGCAACACAAGTGCGACAGAGGATCTGATTTATTACGTCATTGCCGACAATCCCGTGAGCGACCCGGTCTATTATCCGGACTCGGATAAATGGGCAATTCGTCCACCGGGCAAATTGGGCCGCCTGACTGAGGTGGAATATTTTGACGGAGAAGAATAGAGGAAAGGAGCAATATGGACAGACCAAATTTTATGTTGATAACAGCAGATGACATGAACTGGGACGCGGTGGGGGCATTTGGTTGCCCAACAGCGGGGACGACACCTAATATTGACCGATTGGCCGCGGGAGGATTGCGGTTTAACCACGGACATGTGACAATAGCAGTATGCCAACCGAGCCGCTCGGCATTGATGACCGGGCGCTATCCGCATCTCAGCGGGGGCGAGGGCTTTTATCATTTGCGACACGAAGGCGTCCCCATACTACCCGATATCTTGCGCGGTGAGGGCTATGATGTGGGCATTTTAGGCAAAGTGACACACTCGACGCCATACGCGGCATTTCAATGGGACATGGCGCATGATCAGATTGACCTGGGGCAGGGACGAAATCCCGATGCGTATTATCAAAATACCAAAAACTTTGTTCAATCTGCCGTAGATGGCGACCGCCCATTTTTCCTCATGGCGAACTCCCACGATCCGCACCGTCCGTTCTACGGCAATGACAAGCCCGAATGGTACAGCGAACTCGATCCGCCTGCGGTACCGCCCTCGCGCACATTTGACTCGGAAGAAGTAGTCATTCCCGAGTTCTTGCCCGACATACCGGATGTGCGTCTGGAAATAGCCGAGTATTACAACTCTGTTCGCCGCTGTGATGACACTGTGGGCCGATTGCTCAATGTGCTGGACGAAGCGGGCGTGGCGGAGAACACCCTCGTGATGTTTTTATCCGATAATGGTATGGCATTCCCCTTCGCGAAAACAAATTGTTATTTGAACAGCACGCGCACACCCTTTTTGGCGCGGTGGCCCGCGGTCATTCAAGCCGGGCGCGTGGATACCGAGCATTTTATCTCCGGAGTAGATTACTTGCCTACGGTGCTAGATGCGATTGGGGTAGATATCCCGGACGGCGTCAATGGCAAATCGCGTCTACCCGTATTGCGGGGTGAAAAACAGGATGGATGTGAGCGTGTGTTCACGCAATTTCACCAGACCTCGGGGCGGCGCAATTACCCGATGCGATGCGTGCAAAACGCGCGGTTCGGCTATATCTTCAATCCCTGGTCTGATGGCGAACGAGAATTTCGAAATGAATCTCAGAACGGTCGATCCTGGCAGGCGATGAAAGAAGCAGAAGCCAACGAGCCGGAATTGGCTGCGCGAAACCATTTGTTCAGCTATCGCGTACTCGAAGAATTTTACGATTTTGAGAACGATCCCAACGCGCTGAACAACCTCATTGACGACCCCAACTATGCCGATGAAATCCAGGAACTTAGAAATGCGCTCGAAGAATGGATGGCAGAAACAAACGACCCGGCGCGCAAAGCCTTTCGCGGTCGCGCATCGCGGCAAGCACTCGACGATCTGATGGACCACCTCGCGGATACAATTGGAAAACGTCCCAATGAGTAAGAAAGGAATTTTAGTCATGCAAAATGATAAACTCGCGGAAACAGTTGCGGAGCAAGGTTTGAAATACGGCGACATGCTCCGGGATCTGGGCACTTATTTTTTGCGGAATCCGAAACGGTTTAAATTTGCACTAAACCGCATGTCCCATAGACTTGACCCCCGTGAAATTGAGCAGTTGCAAAAATTGAGTCGGGATCGAACAATCGAAAACTCGGGGACATTTGAAGATCGATTTGAGGAAATTTGCTGGGCAAAAGACCCCGCGGAAAAACGCGAACTCGTGCGGCGAATGCTGCGACACCTGTAATTATAAGGAGATGAAATGGCACATTTGCCCAATATCCTGATCATCCTGGGCGATGATCACGGTTACGGCGATATCTCGGCACATCGGGGACCGTATATTCAAACGCCAAATATCGACCGCATTGCTGAAAACGGCATGCGCCTGACGCAATTCTACGCAAATTCCTCCGTATGTTCCCCCAGTCGCGCAGCATTGATGACCGGGCGGTATCCAGATCGGGTTGGCGTGCCGGGCGTGATTCGCACTTACCCCGAGAGTAATTGGGGATATTTCAGTCGCGATGCCATAACACTGCCATCCATGCTCAAACAAAAAGACTATCATACATCAATCGTTGGAAAATGGCACCTGGGCCTCAAACCAGAAAACCATCCGTGCAAGCGCGGATTTGATCATTTCCACGGTTTTCTGGGCGACATGATGGACGATTATTACACGCATTTGCGGCACGATCAGAACTACATGCGGAAGGATCTCGAAGTAATTGATCCGCGCGGACACGCAACGGATCTGTTTACAGAATGGGCGATAGAAGCGATTCGAGGACACGCGCATTCGTCACAGCCGTTTTTCCTCTATCTGGCTTATAATGCGCCACACACGCCCATTCAACCGCCAGAAGATTGGATAGAACGCGTGCGCCAGCGCGAGCCTGATGCCTCGCCCGAACGGGTGAAATACATCGCACTGGTCGAACACATGGATGCGGGCATTGGTCGGGTTCTGGACGCGCTCGAGCAAACCGGACAACTCGCCAATACGCTCGTGATCTACACATCGGACAATGGCGGACAGTTAAATGTGGGCGCGACCAACGGTGATTTAAAAGGCGGAAAGGGACAGATGTATGAAGGCGGCATTCGGGTACCCACCTGTGCAATGTGGGCAGATGGAATTGAGAAAGGCCAAGTGTGTGATAACGTTGCCATGCTGATGGACGTGTTCCCCACAGCCTGCGAAATAGCAGGTGTATCGGTCAACCATGAAATCGAAGGACTGTCTATTTTGCCAACGCTGAGAGGAGAAAACCAGAATTTCTCTGATCGCGTGATGTACTGGGTGCGAAAAGACGGGGGTCCCTCATTCCTCGGACTAAACCAGCACGCTGTTCGACGCGGCAATATCAAATTGTTGCACAACAGTCCTTTTGAGCCACTGGAACTTTACGATCTGGGCAATGACCCTCGAGAAACATCTGATCGGGCAAAAACAAGCGCATTTCGGGAGATGGGTGAATTGTTACAAACGGAAATGCAGCAAAATGGCAGTATCCCCTGGCAAGCATAGAAGGAGATCCAAATGGCAATAAAAATGGTATTGCAGCGGGCGTTGGAAGATGAATACATGCAGCAGATCCGCGACCTGGGGGTGGAAACAGTCGTGGTGAAGTCCGAAGAAGACATTCTGTCGGAAATTGGTGATGCAGATGCGTATTTTGGCGGTATGTCCCCGCAAATTTTGAAAGCGGCGAAAAAACTGCGGTGGGTGCAGGCGACGAGTGCCGGGCTGGATGGCTATTATTTTCCAGAACTGCGGGAAAGCGACTTGACAGTGACGAATATCCGCGGGATATACAGCGATGTGATCGCCGACCACGTCTTTTCAATGGTCATGGCCTTTGCCCGCGGATTGCACCACTATATTCGCAATCAGTCCCAGAGCAAATGGGAAAAAGACGCCCCCGTAATCCATCTTGCGGGCACGACATTGGGTGTCGTCGGCCTGGGAGGCATTGGTCTGGCTGTTGCCGAGCGGGGCCCGGTATTTGGCATGCGCGTGCTGGGAATGGATCCAGCACCAAAGGGAAAACCCGATTTTATCGCACGTATTTATTCTCCCGATGAACTTTCGGATATGGTCGGAGAGTCGGATTTTGTCGTGATATGCGTACCACATACAGCACAGACCGAAGGGCTGTTCGACGCGGACATGTTTCGCGCAATGAAAAATACGGGGATTCTAATCAATATCGGTCGCGGCAAAGTGGTCCAATTGCACGCCCTGGCCAGTGCATTGCAATCCGGGCAGATCGGTGGTGCCGGTCTCGACGTGTATGAAGAGGAGCCGCTGCCGCAAGATCACGCTCTGTGGTCCCTGGAAAATGTAATTCTGACGCCACATGTGGCCGGCATTTCGCCCGAAATAGACAAGCGCAGAAAGGCATTAATCGTGGAAAATGTGCGGCGATTCTGCGCGGGAGAACCCCTATTGAATGTGGTGGATAATCAAAAGGGGTATGTCGTGGATGCGACATCGATTTACACAACGTAGGTGTGGTTTAACGTTTATCAGGAGAAAAAAATGGCAAATTTTAAGGCTGGTGTCATCGGTTGTGGGGGTCGTGGAAAAGCGCACGCGCGCGGATGGAACGCGTCAGACGACGTAGCGATCGTAGCGTGTGCCGATCCGTTTGAGGATCCGCGTTCGGCGTACATGGCGGAATTTGGTGTTGAAAATGGCTACGAAGACTACCGCGACATGCTGGAGAAGGAAGACCTGGACTTTGTAAGTGTGTGTACCTGGACCGGATTGCATCACGATATGATTGTAGATGCGGCGGGCAGTGGGATTCAGGCGATTCACGCAGAAAAGCCCATGGCACCGACCTGGGGAGAAGCAAAATCGCTGTATCAGGCCTGCGTGGATAACGACGTGGTCATTACATTTTGTCATCAAAGGCGGTTTGCCGGGCAATTTATAAAGGCAAAGGAGATTGCAAAATCTGGCGCCATTGGCGAAGTGCGGCGTTTTGAGGGCAATTGCCCGAACATGTTCGACTGGGGCACGCACTGGTTCGATATGTTTTTCTTTTACAATGACGATGAACCCGCCGAGTGGGTAATCGGGCAAATCGACGCAGAAGGTGGGCGCGAGGTGTTTGGGACCCCCGTAGAAGGCAGCGGGATTTCCTGGATTCGGTATCAAAATGGGCGCGAGGGATTGTTGGTAACAGGTATAACCAGGATGCAGGGCGTTGCGAATCGGTTGGTCGGGAGCGAAGGGTTCATTGAAATTGGGGGCCGCGATGCGCGCCCACTCCGCGTTGTATCGGGCACCCAGGAGGTAGATGTGGATCTCAGCGGCATGGTGAGTCAGCGCGATGCGACAACCGTTGCTGTGCTGGACCTCGTCGATGCCGTGAAAAACGGACGCGAACCCGAACTTTCAGGGCGCAAAGCACTGCAAGCAACAGAATTGATTTTTGCAACATATGAATCGAGTCGTCGTCGGGGCAGAGTTGAATTACCGCTAAATGTAGATGATTCGGCACTGTTGAGCATGCTGGAAGATGGTACGGTCAAATTATGAAACACGTAACAGTGTACCGAGAAACGGGGCGGTTTGCGGGTTGGCCCGCAAATTACGGCGTGTGGTCGTGGGGTGACGAGATCGCGCTGGGATTTACGCTGGGATATACAGATCCCGAGGGCGGCTTTCACGCGCGAGACAAAGACCGTCCATTTGTAAACATGCAGGCGCAAAGTGTAGATGGCGGCGAAACCTGGGAAGTAATTCCTATGCCGTGCAAAACCCCGGAAAATCGCGGATTATCAGCCGATGAACACATGAACGAGGGATTGCGCGTAGGTGAAATTCTGGACGGAGAACACGGGCCGACAGATTGTCCGGGCAATGTAGATTTTTCGCATCCCGACTTCGCATTGATGTGTGCCAGGACGGGCCTGGGTCCGGGAGTCTGTTCCTTCTGGTACTATTCGCAGGACCGATGCCAGTCGTGGAACGGACCTTTCTCGCTTCCTATGTGGGGACAAACCGGGATCGCTGCGCGAACGGATTATCTGGTGGATAGCGCGGATCAATGCATGCTATTTCTAACGGCGAATAAGCGCAATGGACTGGAAGGCCGCGTATTTGCTGCGCGGTCTTATGATGGTGGGCGCAAATTTGGATTTCTATCGTGGCTGAGTGAAGAACCTGCGGGCTTTCAAATCATGCCAGCGAGTTTGCGTCTGAATGAAGAGCGTATTCTGGTCGCTGTGCGGTGCACGGAGCGCGGAGAATTTACAGCGTCTAAACACTGGATTGATACGTATTTATCCGAAGATGATGGGCTGACGTGGACACATGTCGGCCAGCCTGTACCCGCTTCTGGCCAGGGGGGAAACCCGCCGACATTGACGCTTCTGAAGGATGGGCGAATCGTTCTAACTTACGGTTATCGCGCAGCACCTTATGGTATTCGCGCCAGGATCAGTGATATGAGCGGAACCATTTGGAGCGAGGAAATTGTACTGCGCGACGACGGGGGAAATGCGGATATCGGGTATCCGCGCACCGTTTTAAGACCCGATGGATCTCTTGTAACGGCCTATTATTATAACGATACCCCCGAAGGCGAACGCTACATCGGTGCGACCATCTGGAAACCCTGAACTTACGCTTCCCAGACGTTTACACCTTCACTGTCAAACGCCGGAAGCAGGACAAAGTGATCCTCTGTCTCAATCATCCGTTCGCACAGCAAGCGATGATGGTGGGCGATCTGGTCGCGGTAATTGGGATCATCCACCAGATTATTCATTTCCCCGGGATCGTTTTTCAGATCAAAAAATTGCCAGGGCTTGCCACCCATGTTGTTCCCCTTCACAGTATATTTGTAATCCCGCGTCCGAAACCCCCGCCAGACCTCATCGAAAAACGGTGGTCTTTCTCGCAGTTCCGCAACAAACTCCAACAAAACACCCTCGCGATCAAGCACATCAACATCCCCTTGAATAAGAGGCGTCAAGTTCGTCCCCGGCACCTCATTTTGAGGCACCAATCCCGCCAGACCCAGCAGCGTTGGAAACAAATCCTCGGTACATGTCGGGGCATTGATCACCGTTCCCGCGCGGTCTCTCACACGAGGATCCCACACCATCAGCGGAATCCCCACAGACTCTTCGTAGGGCCACTGCTTGGCACGCAGACCGTGTGCGCCCGCCAATTCGCCGTGGTCGGATAAAAAGACCATGACTGTATCATCCAATAATCCCTCTGCCTTGAGAAAAGCCATCATCTTTCCCACATTGGCATCCAGATTCTCAACCATGGCGTTGTAGCGCTTGCGATTGAGAATAAAATTTTTGCGTTGTACGGGATCCGCCACATCAAAATTTTCGGGTAATACAATATCTCTCGCTTCCCAGGCGGATTGCACATCTTCGGGAGCCACAAAAGGGTCGTGAGGCGGTTCCACAGAAATGACCATACAGAAAGGACGGTCATCTGCGCGGTCTTTTATATAATCCATCCCAAGTTGAAACAGGCCATCGGTCTGATACCCTTCAATTTTTTTCGGCGCGGGATCGTCGTCCTCAAAATAACAGGTATCAAAGGGATCATTGCGCAGCTCAAAACCATACCACTTTTGCCAGCGCCCCTGCCGAGAACGCGGTATCCGCGTGCGATTGACCTGTACAGCAGATCCCAACCGCCCGTGCCCGCCATCGAGATGCCATTTGCCCACATAAACGGTTTCATACCCCGCCTCATTAAACTCATCTGCCAGCGTCCGTTCTTCCGTGGACATCGCGTATTCAATGCCCGGTATTTTGCGGACATGGGCATATTCGCCAGTCATAAGTGTAAATCGAAAAGGCACGCAGATCGGATACGTGGAACACGCATTGTCAAATCGAACACCTTGTTGTGCAAAGGCGTCTAAATGCGGTGTGCGTGCATCCGGGTCGCCGTGAACGCCAAGAGCCTGCCGGCGCAACTGGTCACTCAATAAAACGATTAGATTTGGCATACTCCGCTCCATTTAGAATGAAAGTTTAGGCTCACAATTCAAGTGCCCGCCACATGTACCAGCTTCCCACCGAGCGATAAGGTCGCCACCGCTCACAATAAACTATCATTTCTTTTTCTGCAGGCAACTCGTCCAACCCATAAGTGAGCATAAATCCCTTGCGCACCCCCAAATCTTTTGTCGGGAGCACGTCTGGCCTACCGAGTTGAAACATCAGAAGCATTTGAACGGTCCACTCCCCAATGCCGCGCACTTGTGTGAGATTTTCTACAATATCGGCATCCGACATTTCGCGGAGGCGTGAACCTGGGGGAATCAGACCATCTATGGTTTTCTGAGCCAGATCATTTACCGCGACCACTTTTGCCCGGGACATGCCCGCATTGCGAAGCACTTCGTCATCTATCGCAAGTACTTCATTCGGGTTGATCTTTCCCCCAGAAAACAGAGCACGCACCCGTTTGTGAATGGCGGCAGCTGCTTTTCCTGAGAGTTGTTGATAGATAATCGACCGCAAAAGCGCATCAAAAGGGTTTAATCGTTTGGGCAAATCAAGGGTCATTGGTCCTGCCTGCTCGATTAATTGACCGAGTGTGCGATCATTTTTGCACAATGCGCGCATCGCTTTTTGAGAATCATAAGTCAGCACCTCAACCGTCTCCTATTAACTATGCGTGGTAAGATAGCTTACGCCTGATGACACGGAACAATATAAACATATCCTCAACGAAAAAGAGAAAATCCTCTTACCTGTATGATGTCTATCAACAATAGATTTGCCCGATGTGGATAACTCAATTTGCAATCTCTTAATGATAAAAATAAAAAGTTATTGATTTTTAAAGAGAAACGCTTTCTGTGCACAGCACTGTGCACAAGATTTTGGGTGTGGAAAAGAATCTGGATAGATTGTGGATTTTTTGTGTGAAAAAGAAATCCACATTCCAAATTGTGGAAAACCACACAGATTTCCACATGTTCTGCACATAGAAATTCACAGTGTCATATTGGCAGAAGCATTCTTAACCCCCTATTTTTAAGCGGGTTTTTCTTTTATTGTCGCATTTTCCACAGAATTCACAGCGTTATTATTATTATCGTATATCAAGTACACATTTCTATTTTATTAATAATATAAAACAGATAATGTGAATAACCGACCCTATAGTAAAAAAATAACCCCAGACTTCTAAACGAGCCTGAGGTGTATATTTAATTACGCGTGGTATAACCTGAAAAATTTCTGCTTACAGGTCTCTACTCTAACCTACGATGTGATCTTGTAGTTCGCTCACAAGATGTTCAAATTCTGGATCCGCTGATATTTTGTCTTCTACTCTCCGGCATGCGTGAATAACTGTGCTGTGATCGCGATTTCCAAATTGCAAACCAATAGTCTTGAGCGGAGCACCTGTCAGAGATTTGCTCAAATACATACTCACATGACGGGCTGTTGCCACATCCTGCTTCCGCGTTGTGCCAATCAGTTTATCTAAAGGTATTTCAAAAAAGTGGGCTGCTGCTTTTTGAATGCTTTCAATAGTAATAGTCGGTTTGGTCTTCTGGGGTGGGCTTAGCAGCGTCTTTCGGGCTGTTTCAATCGTGAGCGGATAGCGCTGTAATTTGGTATAGGCGATCAGGCGTTTTAATGCGCCTTCGAGTTCGCGGATATTGGTATCGATCTGTTCAGCTAAGAAACTGGCAATTTCATGGGATAATAAAACACCCATCTCTTCTGCTTTTTGCATTAAAATTGCCACGCGCGTGGGCAGGTCTGGCGCTTCGATATTTGTAACCAAACCCCATTGAAATCGAGAAATCAATCGATCTTCAAATCCCTTGAGATGAGATGGTGGGCGATCAGAACTGATGATGATCTGCTTATCTCCTTGAAATAGGGCGTTAAATGTATGGATAAACTCTCTTTGACAACCTTCGGTCTTCACATAATACTGGATGTCATCAACGAGCAACACATCCGCCTGGCGATACGTTTGATGGAAAACGGCGATTGTTCCGCGATTGATTCCTTCTAAATAATCATTGACAAACTGTTGTGCAGTAACATAAACCACGCGTTGAGCGGTCCCCATTTCGATACAGTGTGTGCCAATGGCCTGGAGCAGATGGGTTTTTCCCAATCCAACGCCGCCATAAAGGACAAGGGGATTAAAAGCTGTTTGTCCAGGCGACTCTGCTGTAGCTTTTGCTGCGGAAAACGACACCTCATTGCTTTCACCGACAACAAAATTATTAAATCTATAGCGGGGATTGAGCGGAAATACTGGTTGGACAGAGTCAGGTTGGAAAGATGCCGCAGCCGATACAGAATCAAGAGGTGCTCCGTGGACAAATTCGGGAGCATCTGTCACAGCAGATGGCATTTGTTGATAAGTATCACCAACGACAAAGGTTATACGTGGATTCCAGGTGAAAACTTCCTGGATAGTCGTTTTGATCAACCCGATGTAATTTTGTTCTAACCAATCGGCATAAATCCTCTCCGGCACCACCAGAATAGCCTCTTTAGAGGTAAACTGCCGCGCCTTGATTGGAGCGAACCAGGTTTCAAAACTCTGATCCTGTATTTTTTCCTGGATGGCGTAGAGACACCGGTTCCATAAGTCAGAAGAGCGTTCATCCATAGGGCAATACCGTCTATGGCTGGCAAACACGCGCCAACTAAAGGAATATCAATAGGATACTTTACGTGCTGGAAACCGTTGTCCGAAAAAAACCGAATATACGGGGGGCTGACTTCGCTTCAGAAAATGGGGGGAACTCAATTATAGGAAGGAAATTGAAAGTATTCTGAAACTTTGAAATCGAAATACCTCGGTTATTCTTAACAGCAGACCACGGTGGGAGAGTCCACTTCGAAAGTGAATTTCAAAAAATACTGAAACCTAACCAAAAGCTAAGCAATGAAATAAATGGTGTCAAGAGTGTTTTGGGCAAAGAAAATATTAATAAACATTTGAAAAATAGTAAAATAATAGTAAAAAGTCAATATATAGTGTACAAAAAAAATGTACACTATATATAGTAGTATAACCACAGAGCCTTCCAGTCAAGGGGAAATAGCTTGACAAAGGAGATACACACTTCTATATTCCAAACTCTTTGTCGATATAGATAATTGAAATTTTTGCAGATACGAGGTGGTTTAATGAAGCGCACGTTTCAACCACATAACCGCAAGCGCAAAAATAAACATGGTTTTCGCGCTCGCATGAGTTCTCCTGGTGGTCGCCATGTGCTGAATCGACGGCGCCGAAAGGGTCGCAAGCAACTATCGCATTAATATGTAGGTGTATTATGGGAACCCCCAACCTGCGTATTCGACGTGAAATTGCTAAAATTCGACAGCACGGCCAAATCTTTCGTGGGCGTTGGGTTCATGTTCGGATAGGTACTTCCGAGATGGATCTAACGCTCATTTCAATTAGGAAAAAATTTGGAACTGCGGTTCGGCGCAATCGCATCCGCCGGCAAGTACGTGCAGTATGTTCCGAACTAATACCTTTAGGCCATCCTTACTATCTGGTGCATATCTCCATAGGAGACCACGCCTGCGGTGTCTCTTATACCGAACTCCGTCTTGAACTACACCTCGCATTTCAAAAGTTCGGTCTTATCGACGCCTGATCCGTTTTTGCAATTCCTTCCTTTATTATTTTCTGTGCAGAAAGATTGAATCTATGGATAGACGTACAGTATTTGCCTTTGCGTTAATCGGTCTGATCTTGATACTGATGCCGTATTATATGGAATTCTTTCAAGGTGACAAACCTCAGCGTCGTGATCCTGTAGAAACACCTGTCCCTCGCCAGATTGACCCAGCGCAGATTACTGATGCCCCTCCCGAGCCTCAACCCACACAACAACCTGAAACCCGGCAACCTCCTATCCAGGACAAAAGCCCAGCCCCTGCATCGACATTTCAGGCACGTGATATTGTCATAGATGCGGAACTCTACCGCGCTGTTATCTCCACGCGCGGTGGCGTGATTACCAGTTGGCAACTCAAGAGCTATTTTGATCTCAATGGCAATTGGCTGGAATTGATCGCACCCAACAGTGCTGGACTCGGTACTACTGTTGCGAGTGAGTCTCTCAATGGTCTCGAATTTACTCCCGATCGAGACCACCTCGAAATTTCTGGTGATACGCAAGACTTGATCGTATTTCGTGCGCAATCTCCGCGTGGTCCAGTCGAGAAACGTTTCCGATTTCAGGGCAACCGATATCGCATTCACGTTTCCATCATAACAGAAGGTCTTGCTCGAGATGATAAGTTGGCGATAACATGGGATGGTGCTCTCGCTGACACAGAAAATAAGCGCGGGACTTCAGAGAGTTTTTACGAAGGTGTTTACGAACAAATCGTCACCTACATGGGGGGAGAAGTTGAAACATGGGATACAGACCGCCTTCAGGAGAAAGAGACCCCCCCGAGCGGTCAGTTGACCTGGATTGGCATAAGAAATAAATACTTCCTCGCCGCGGTTATCCCCAACGAAGGTCGTTATGACCTTGCCCTGTACGGTGATAGTAAGATCGATCCATTTGGCTTTTCGTATCGCGATTTTGCTTTTGATATGTACGCTGATTCTGGACTTAATATTATCAATTACTCCGCATATATTGGTCCAATTTCTTATGACATATTGCGTGCACAAAACCGCGACCTCGATGGGCTTGAACGAGAACTGGATCTCGATGACTTTGTCGATTACGGTCCTTATTTTGTTCGCGCCATTCTCAAGCCAGTCACAATTTTAATTCTCAAAGCGTTCCTCGCGATGCATGCTCTGGTTCCAAATTACGGCGTTGTCATCATTCTTTTTTCTATTCTCGTCAAGGTCGTTGTCTTCCCACTCACGCACAAGAGTCTTGAATCTACTGCCAAGATGCAGACCCTCCAACCCAAAATTGCCGAACTTCGCGAGCGTTATAGTAGCGACCAGAAGAAAATGAACGAGGCCATGATGAGGCTCTATCGGGAGGAGAAAATCAATCCCATCGGTGGATGCCTACCTATGCTCTTACAGATGCCCATACTCTTTTCTCTTTTCTCTCTGTTCCGCGGTACTATTGAGCTGAGACAGGCCGGGTTCGCGCTTTGGATAACCGATCTTTCCCAACCGGATACCATCCCTATTGGCGGTTTTGATCTACACCTCTTGCCCCTTCTAATGGGAATATCGATGTTTATTCAGCAAAAGATGATGATGAAGGATCCCAAACAGGCTATTCTTGTCTATATCATGCCCATCTTTCTCACTTATATTTTTTGGAGTATGTCCTCTGGCCTGGTCTTTTACTATACACTCTACAATGTGCTGACCCTCGCCCAGCAGATCATTATGGAAAAAACCAAATCAATGTTGGGCACGTCCTGATTGGTTTATTCCTATGTCCGACAACGACACCATCGCGGCAATCGCTACTGCGCCAGGTGAAGGTGCAATTGGCATCATTAGACTCAGCGGACCAGATGCCATCCCAATTGGAGAACGTCTCTTCAGAGGCAAAACCCCCCTCAGCCACCTTCCTTCTCGCCAACTTTCTTTTGGACATCTCTACATTCATGATCGGGAATTTGATAAAATCCTGATCTCGGTCATGCGTGCTCCCAATTCCTTTACCGGTGAAGATACTGTTGAATTTAACTGCCATGGGGGACCTTTTCTCCTCAGACGGATTATGGAAGCAATTTTTCGTGAAGGTGCTCGACCGGCTGGGTCTGGAGAATTTACCAGACGAGCTTTTCTCAATGGTAAAATGGATCTCTCACAGGCCGAAGCAGTTTCTGATATGATCACCGCGAAATCCGATCTGAGCCTCCAATCTGCTTTTTTTCAACTCCGCGGTGGGCTTCATCGCCGTTTCGTAAAAATGGCAGAGTCTATTCGTCAGGCAGCTATGCTTCTTGAAGCTAATTTAGACTTTTCCGAGGATGTAGAGATAGATTTCGAGATGATTAAGCCACCGCTCTCGCAGGCTTTAGAGCATATTGAAGATCTCATTCTTTCGTATGACCGCGGAAAAATTATTCGTGAAGGTGCTGTCATCACCCTTGCAGGGCAACCCAATGTGGGAAAATCCAGCCTTCTCAACCGGCTCCTTGAAGAAGACCGCGCGATTGTTACAGATATTCCAGGTACGACTCGAGACACAATTGAAGAGCAAATTGATCTCGATGGGATTACTGTTACACTGGTTGACACTGCTGGTATTCGCGACACTGATGACCCGGTGGAAAGAGAAGGCACGCGCCGGTCTCAACAATTCATAGAACGCGCAACCATTGTTCTCTATATTGTAGATGGATCGCTTCCCCCGTCTTGCGCGGATCTGGACCATATCAGTCGTTATGATCACACGTTTCTCGTTCTCAATAAGAGCGATTTGAATATTCATACCGGTTGGGAAAGCATTCCGTCTCTCCATCCTCAGGTAGTTCTTTCAGCCAAAACAGGCGATGGAATCTCCTCTTTGCGGGATCGCCTTCGTGAGAGTCTCCTGGGAAAAAGCGACCTGCCCGAAGAAATCGTTACCAGAGAACGGCATGTTCTCGCGCTTCAACAGGCATCGACAGGACTCTCTCAGGCACTTCAAAGCCTTGAATTCGGCAATCCTGGAGAAATTATTGCCATGGATCTCCGCGTTGCACTGGACGCGCTTGCCGCGATTATTGGAGAGACTACTCCGGATGATGTTCTCGATCGAATCTTCAAAACCTTTTGCATTGGCAAATAATGTTGAACTGGACAGCGACCTGTCATGCTCGATTTACTCGCCTTCATACACCGTTCCACGTGAAACATGTAAAGAGGGGTTGGTGGCTGGTGGCTGGTGCGTTGGAGTGTGTACTCCCTTCTTACACCATACCTCTTACTGCCTTTTCTAAAGGTGTATCCAATGCAACCCGATGAAGCCATTGAGCTTGCGGAAAGATCCTTTGACCTTTCTTTTTCCCCAGAACAGATCGTGTTGCTCACGCAATACGTCGATTTGCTTACCGATTGGTCGGCTCGTGTTCGATTGATCTCCCGCAATGACCGCAATTTTATATGGGAACGTCATATTCTCGATTGTCTTTCATTGGTACCGCACCTGCCAATAGATGGTCCCCTCCTTGATTTGGGTTCGGGTGCTGGTCTGCCGGGTATTGTGATCAAGATTATGAGGTCCGACCTCGAAGTATATCTCCTCGAACCCGCTCGCATGAAAACACTTTTTCTCAGGGAAACGATCACAGCGCTTGGACTTCAAAACACTTTTGCAATTAGAAGCCGCGCTGAGACACTTGTTGGAGATTCCCCTAAATTTATGATTGGTACAGCGCGCGCAGTAGCAAGGCTCCCTCAACTCTGGCATTGGGTTGAACCCTTTCTCGCTCCCCAGGGCGTACTTATCGCAATGAAAGGACCGGGTTCTCTCAGTGAGTTTACAAATGGTGTTCCAGACCACATTTATGCCGCAGAAACCACCTTGACTTTACCATTTTCACGGCGAAAGCGTTCCTTTGTCTTTCTTAAAAGATGTTGAACTGCTCTGGGATACGACCAGTTGCACATCGTTCCACGTGAAACATAAGTTAGTAAATAGAAGATCAGATTAACGAATTATTTATCATATAACCAGATAGAAAGCCCGCTTCTCAACGCGAGAAACGGGCTTTTTTTCATTTTAAGGTGTTACACAGGGTGAGTGCACCGCCCCAGTCCCCAACCCCTCTTTTTCATTTTATATCAGCAAAAGCTTTTGCTGTACTGAGCAATACCTGCCATTGTTGGACGGGGATCTGGGTGATGATCTTAATGAGTTCGGGAATATCCCGGTCTGTGGTTGAAGCACTTGCCTTCAGGGCTTCGCACCATTGCTTGTTCTTGAGCACCTTGCGAATATCGGGACTCTGAAGTGCTTTGACAATGCCTGCATTGAGCATTTTGGGGTTGACAATTACCTGGCTGATGACCGGGTCTGTCATCAGCTTTTCCATCTGAGAAAAAAGTCTGCGGCCTTCGAGCGTTTTTTGTGCGCGTTCTTTATATGCCAAAAAAAGAAGCCTTTGAGGATCGAGATCGAGTGCTTTTGCAAGATACGCACACACGTCATCGGATGGTATGCGTTCGCCTTTTTCTATTTGATAGATATAAGTGCCCCACACCCCAATAGTTTCACCCAAAGCCTGCTGGCTAAATCGCCCAGTACGAGCTTGTTTTATTATTTCACCAAACCTCATACACCTCTCCCAATGGTCAGTCGCGTTTAAAAATTTGATGCCCTAATATGAATTGAAAAGTGCCGTGTGGCAAGCTAAATCCTTGAGAAACAGATAGGTTAAATGAGAATATTTACTCTTGACAACACAAACTTGAGAGTGTATATTTGGGTAATTGCGATCTGGATCTCCCCATACAGATCGCAATTCATACACACTTGTTTGTGTGTATGAGGGACTTAACGTCCTGAAAAATAAAGAGAAACGAGATTCAGTTTAATCCCTAATTCCCCTGGATTCAAGTCTCTCTTTATTGGGTGGGGAGGGTAACCGATCTTGCTCTGATTCCCCTTTCTCCCCAGATCGTCAGGCTTATCCTCCCCATTTCCCCACCTTCTCCTCCTGTTTTTTTCCTTGTAAGTATCGCTATTTTTTAGACTCCGTCTGTCTTTTTCAGGAATTCGCCCATGGCCCTTGATAGTGGCGAACTCGACCTTATTCGAGAAGCCGTTCGCGATGCCATTGAGTCTTCGCAAGAAAATTTCGCTCAAATGGTCGCCAAGCAGTTTGTCGATATTCGATCTGATATTCAGAATGTACAGGATGAGATTCGCAAAATAGGCACACGCCAGACTCAGGTCGAGGCCGATATATCAGAAATTGGTCACATCTGCGAACAGCTCAAGCGCAGGCTTTCGATCATACACGATAGCATGGGTACCGCTGATCGATTCTTGCACGAGCGCGAAGTTTCACTCAGATTGGATCATCTCGAGCGCGAATTGGCAGAATTGCGGAGCCGTTTGCCCTCCGTTTAATATTCCTTCCAAACGTCAAGTCCCTCAGAGAGTCCTCCCATTGGCTTTGGGGGATCTCAATCTGAAATAACTGGATTTTCGAGCCGTCCTAACCCATCAATTTCACATATTACATGATCGCCGTGTTTGAGCCAGAGTTGTGGCTCGCGCGCCATACCCACACCGGGTGGTGTGCCGGTAAAAATCAAATCTCCGGGGGTAAGCGTGAATACATGTGCGAGATAAGCAATGAGTTTGGGGACGCCGAAAATTAGTTGAGAAGTATTGGAATCCTGTACTGTTTCGCCATTAAGAATACAACGAATACCCAGGTTATGAGGATCGGGCACATCGTCGGCTGTGACCAGGTCAGGACCTATTGGAGCAAATGTGTCAAAGGTTTTGCCCATCATCCATTGTGTACCTGGTTTTTCGAGTTGGTAATCACGAGCACTCACATCGTGTCCAACCATGTAGCCCGCAACGTGGCCGAGAGCATCTTCTTCAGAGATGTTGCGGCCGCTTTTGCCGATAACGACGACAAGCTCGACTTCGTAGTCAACCTGGGTACTCGCGCTGGGGGCTACGATATTCTCATCGGGGCCGATGATGGATGATGCGTATTTGGAAAAGACAATGGGTTCATCGGGAATGGGCAAACTGCTTTCAGCGGCATGATCTGCATAGTTGAGACCTATGCAAATGATTTTTTCTGGATTGTCGATGGGCGCATGAATGATGACATCGGTTGCAGAAATGGCATGGGTCCCACTATCAACTACTGTTTGAGCCGCGGAAATGGCATTATCGCCCGCTTCGAGAAATTCTTTCATGGTGGAGGGTATTGACGGGTCGGCAGTACTGAGATCGATGATTGAATCGCCTGATCGGGCACCGATCCGACGTTGTCCCTGGTGCGTAAATGTAACGAGTCGCATAATGATGATGTCCTTGGGAATGTGGTGGTTTGTGTTGTTCTGCGCAGCGGTGTTTCAGCCCCGCGATAGGCGCAATGGATGACCGGGGTTGTGTTGCGCCTGTATCACTCTGGCGCGAACAATAAAGCGTGGAGAAGAACCACTGTCAAGGGAGATTTGGAGGGTATTATTTTCGTAAGGAGAAATGTCTATGAAACGATTTGTTTTTTTGGGATTATGTCTTTCAATAGCGAGCTGTGGAGGTAGCGGAATGGAAGATTTAAAACAAGCCAATGAGAAGTTGAACAATGAGAATCGGTCTTTGAAAAGCTCGTTGAACAAAGCGCAAAACCAGATTAAGCGAGCTGGCGAGATCGGCGGCCGAATGCTATTTCTGGTAAATCAGATTCGGGGTGTGAAGGCGCGTATCGCGACAAATATGGGTGATATCGAATTGAAATTCCATCCCGAAAAAGCACCTGTTCATTGTCTGGCCTTCATCACCAGAGCAGAAAGCGGATTTTACGATAATACCAAGTTTCATCGCGTGATTAAAAATTTCATGATTCAGGGCGGCGATCCAAATTCAAAGGACGATGATCCGTCCGATGATGGAATGGGGGGACCTCTGGTGCATATCCCTCATGAATTTAATGATACAAAACATGTGCCGGGAATTCTTTCCATGGCTCGCGTTTCAGATGTGTCGGCTGGTGCCGGGTCACAATTTTTTATTATGCATGGGACGGCGCCTAATTTGGACAATCAATATACTGCCTTTGGAGAAGTGACAAAGGGAATGGATGTGGTTGACAGTATTGCAATGGCCGAAACCGCACCGGGGGATCGGCCTGTAAAATCTGTGGTGATCAAGCGCATAGATGTGTTTCGATAGACAGATGGGAAGATATGGACACTCAAGGGAGGTGTCGCATTGAATGTGGAAAAGTGGATAACTTTGTCAAAAATTTAAACTATTGATTTTATTAGATAAAAGTACTAAATTTGGGCAAATTGGTGAAAGTTATCCACATAATTTTCCACACTTTCTTTCGGATTTTTCACCGCTGAAACGCAGGTATTTCGGGTTGTTTTTCGGTCTGTTCAGAAGGGATATTTCGCTTGCAACACCTCTAAAATTGGCCTATATTTGGATTTGTTCTAAACATTAGAAAATTCAACCAAAAACTTCACTCTCTGTGGGTTTACAGTGATTGAAAAAGTTAAAGATGATGTCGCCGAGATTTTGGCACCATCTACAGAATTTCTCGTAGAAAAGCGTTTTACGCCCGATTTGTTGACCATGATCGGGTTTGTTTTCAATATAGGTGCCGCGGTGCTCTTTGGCTTTGGATTGTATATGTGGGCCGGGTTGACGGTGCTTGTTGCAGGTGTTTTTGACTTCCTCGACGGGCAGGTGGCGCGCAAGGGCAAGACAGAGTCCAAATTTGGTGCGCTTCTCGATTCCACTGTTGATCGATATTCCGAAATTTTCATCTGGTTTGGCATTGCGATCAGTTTTATACGAGCCGATGATCTCTGGACGAGCGCGGCGGTCTTTTTTGCACTGGCAGGATCTTTGATGGTGAGCTATGTGCGCGCGCGCATTGAGGGCCTTGGGGCAGAGTGCAAAGTCGGTTTTATGCAGCGGCCCGAGCGCGTTATTGCCATTGGCGCTGGCGGGGTGATCGTTCCTTTGATTGGGGATATCGGTCTGATAGTCGTGGTCTGGGCAATTGCTCTGTTGGGAAATTTTACTGCGATGGAGCGGGTAATTCACTTTCGAAAGCTGACAAAACCATAGGGCACGATTGTCCAATACTGGATGATAAAACCCGGAGGCATATCGCCGGGTTCTTTTTTTCTTTCATAGAAAAACTGGGAACAAATGTCCGGTCTTTTTATTTCATTTGAAGGCATTGATAAAAGCGGGACGAGTACCCTGGCCAGTTTGCTGGTTGATCATCTGCGGAGTAGCGGTCGCGATGTTGTACCTACTTATGAGCCAGGCAGTACAGAACTTGGAGGAGAAATTCGGCACCTGGTACTCGACTGGAAACCACAGGGCGAGATTGATGCAACTGCCGAGATGTTTTTATTTGCAGCAGATCGCGCACAGCATGTCAACGAAGTGATTCGGCCTTCGTTGGATGCAAACAAAGTGGTAATTTCAGATCGGTATGTCGATTCCACACTGGCTTATCAGGGCTATGGTCGCGGGTTGAGTCTCAATGATCTGAGAATGATTCAAAATGTGGCCACGGGTGGTTTGATGCCAGCTATCACGATCTGGTTAGATGTCGATTTACAGACTGCGCGAAAACGCGGTTGGGGGTCCGGGGCAGATCGCATTGAAAAGGAAGATGAAGCATTTTTTCAGAGGGTTCGGCGGGGTTTTGCCGCGGGATATAAATCGGAACCCGATCGCATTTTCAGGGTTGATGGCTCTCAGCCCATAAGCGATGTGTTTGAAGATGTTAAAAAGGTGGTTGTCGATCGAATGTCGGCGGCTAAATAATCGCGATATGATTTCAACCTTTATCTTGATTGCCGTTTATCAAAAATGAACTGCTGATGCAGTTGTACACCGCCTGGAGGCGCCCCATGTTTGTCCGAAGAAAAGTCGCCGTTTTTACAACTTTAATTGGTGTTTTGTGTGTTTATCTCGTGCTCGATTCCCGGTTGGTGACCGGCGAAGATGCGTATGCAAAATTGGGTCGTGGGTTTGATGAGATTCAACAGGCCTATACCCTGCTCTTCAACGAGTATGTCGATGAGTTGAAGGCAGAGGATTTGAGCAACACTGCTATTTCTGGCATGCTGTGGGATCTGGATCCCTATACCACCTTTTTTGATAGTAACGACCTCAAGCAACTCCAGATCGAAACGCAGGGCAAATTTGGCGGGCTGGGCATTATGATCAGCAAGCGAGGAAAGGATGATGGCCCGCCAGTTGTGATGAATGTTATTGAAGGCACGCCTGCGGATACCTCAAAGCTCGTTGTAGGAGATCGCATTGTTGCCATTGACGGAGATCCGACTTTTGATAAGGACCTGCGCGAAATTGTCAATATTTTACGAGGTGATCCAGGTGCTGGTGTGACCATTAAAATTGAACGACCGGGGATGGAGGAACCATTTGATCAGCCAATTATTCGGGCGCGTATTGACATTTCAAGTGTACAAATTCCGGGCGAAGTCGATTCCGATATCGGATATATTTCCATGTCCTGGCTCAGTTCTTCTCGATTTACTGAACGCACGGGAGGGGAGTTGCAACGGGCAGTGATAAAGTCGCTCAACAATGGTGCTACGGGGATTATCCTGGACCTGCGCGGCAATCCGGGCGGTTTGCTCAACGCAGCGGTTGATGTGGTCGATAAGTTTTTGCCATCCAATCATCTGGTGGTGTCAACCAGAGGTCGCCTTCGCGAGCAGAGTCGCAGTCACAAAACGCGGAACGATCCCATATTGCCCGCCGATATTCCACTTGTGATCCTGGTTGACGAGCGCAGTGCCAGTGCATCAGAAATTGTCGCTGGCGCAATTCAGGATTGGGATCGGGGTTTGATTGTGGGCACGCAAACATTTGGGAAAGGCTCTGTACAAACCGTGCGTCCATTGGGTCGTGATGGCGATAAAGCGTTGAAGTTGACGACAGCAGCCTATTATACGCCGAGCGGGCGCAGCATTCACAATGCTGAAAAACGCCGATATCGCGGCGGTCCCATTGAGATTACAGTGGGAAATTCAACCAAGGTCTCGGCTTATGAACTCTTTGGCATTATAGGTCAGGCCGAACGGCGAGAAGATGTTATTATAGAACTCGAGGAGAGATTTGGTCTGGAAGACTACCTGGCAGAAGAGGTCCTTGGAATGCGATTGGAAGGGTTGTTGGGGTTGGCTTCCAGCGAGCATAACGGACCCGAAGATATCGATCCTGAAAAGGTATTTACAACGCGCGTGAACAAGCGCAAAGTCTATGGTGGTGGCGGGATTAAGCCCGATGTGGTGGTGCAACAAGCGCGCAGGCCGCGGCTGGTGCTGGGGTTATTGCGCGCAGGCCTGATCTTTGATTTTGCGGTTGATTTTGCAACAAAGCAATCATTCCCCAGTCGATTTGAAGACTACACATTGCCCGAAGATATTGTCGATCAATTCTGGACTTTTATGGCAGATTCGGTCAACGCCGGTGGTTTTTCATATCAAACGGATACAGAGATTAAGGTACAGGAGATCAAAGAAACACTGAAAGAGAACGATGTATTTACAGACGACACAATAACCGCACTCAATCAATTGTCACAGGTTGCAGAGCGCGAGCGCGAAGCCGATTATGACAAGGCCAGGCCGTATATCCGGCTGGAAATTGAACGGGCATTGGCCAATCGCGTGTGGGGCACTAATGGCAAAATTTTAGCGGCGCTAAAGGGTGACAAGCAGTTTCAGGAGGCGGTTCGTCTGTTAAAGGATCGGGCTGTTTATGCTCAAAAATTGGCGTTGGTAAAAGAGTAAGATATCGGAAAATATATGATTTTATTGCCCAACATTATCTTCATCCTCTGCGATGATATTGGCTATGGCGATCTGGGTTGTTATGGGCAAAAGGTTATTCCCACCCCCCGCTTGGATCAGCTTGCGTCGGAATCCATGCGGTTCACACAGTGTTATACCGGGTCTTCTATCTGCGCGCCATCTCGTGCGGTTTTGATGACGGGTTTGCACAGTGGGCACACGAGGGTGCGCGACAATATGGGCATTGTAGGGGGTGTGGGAGACCAGAAACGAGTGCCGCTCGAGCCGGAGGATTTTACGGTTGCCGAGATGCTTAAGGAGGCGGGATATACCACTGGGATAACCGGCAAATGGGGGTTGGGTGAGCCCGATACGACGGGTATTCCCACCCGCAAGGGATTTGATGAATGGTTTGGCTATCTCAACCAGCGCAACGCGCATTCGTATTATCCGCCTTATTTGTGGCACAATGAAGAGAAAGTTATTCTCAAAGGGAATCTGGATGGCCAGGAGAACGACTATTCTCACGATATGATTTTTGACTTTGCCTGTGACTTTATTCGCAACAATAGCGATGGTCCGTTTTTTTTGTACTTGCCGTGGACATTGCCGCACGGGAGATATGAAATTCCCGATGCGAGCGCCTGGGACGATAAACCCTGGACGGATGATGAGAAAGTTTATGCGGCGATGATTACAAAAATTGATACACAGGTTGGGCAAATTGCGGATTTGTTGCGCGAACTGGGGATAAAGGATAATACGCTTTTGTTTTTTGGTTCTGACCATGGGGCCGCACGCCGGTGGGAACCGTTTGGCAGTTGTGGTGCTTTGCGCGGGCAAAAAGGTACGATGTATGAAGGTGGTTTGCGAACGCCTATGATTGTGCATTGGCCGGCTCGTATCCCGGCAGGTGCTGTGAGCGATCAGGTGTGGTATTATACCGATTTTATGCCTACGGTTGCAGACGTGATCGGCACAGACGCGCCAGAGAATATGGATGGCGTGAGCATATTGCCGACGCTTTTGGGCGAGTCACAGGATATTGGAGATCGCTTTTTGTACTGGGAGCGCTTTGGCGGGGGCTTCAAACAAGCCGTGCGCTGGAAAAACTGGAAGGCCGTGCGCAATCCGTCGCCCCGGTTGCTCGACGAACCGCTTGAGTTATACGACCTGGACAGGGATATTGGTGAAGAAAACGATGTCGCCGCAGAGCATCCGGATGTGATCGCCGAAATCGAGAACTTCATGAAAGATGCGCACACGGACTCCCCGAATTGGCCGATTGGTGTGAAGGGGTCGCAGGGGTGATTTATAAAATATATCCCATTACAAAAAGGGCGGGACACTTCGGTGTCCCGCCCTTTACCAATTTCTATTCATCTGACTCGTCAGGATAGTCGATCGACCATTTGCCGCGTCCGTCGCCGGAGGGTTCTTCCTTCCAGAGATCAAGGAACTTCTCAGGCGCATTATGTTCCGTGAGATGCGCCATAAAGAGTTCATGCAATTCCTTGACGAGTTCTATGTTATCCGCAGCGATGTTGTTCTCCGCTATGGGGTCTGCGGGCAGGTCGAACAGTTCCGGTCTTCCGTATTCACCGACAGGTGCGTATCCCCAGCGTTCGGTGACGAGGAAAGGCGTTGTTGCTCGACGTGGTACACTCCCATCCGGTGCGCCGATATGGCAACCTGTTACGGCGTATTCCCTGTGTTGTGTATCACCGTTAAGGAGAGCCTGTGTGAAGGAATGTCCCTCAAATGGTTTGGGTGGATCCAGGGTAACACCAGCCAATTCACAGAGTGTCGGCATAATATCCATCGGTTGCGCGATAAGATCGAGGCGTTGCCCGCACGGAACATCTCCACCAGCAATCAGGAACATCTCATGGTTAATCTCTGGATACGTGGGCCAGTAGCGTGAATCGTCTGGATCGATGTTGGATTTACCCGTTCTACTGTGTTCACCGATGGACATGCCGTGGTCGGAAAGCACAACGACGAGGGTATCATCCCATAACTCCAGATCTTCCACTTTCTGCAGAACCCGTCCGATGTGTCGGTCAATGAGTTCTGCCTCTGCTGCGTAGTGTGCCCAGAGGTTGTGCAATTCCGCATCCGTAAAGAGGGACGACAGACCGTAGTTCGGATGTATCATCGGTGGACCGGTATAATCTGGATCGTATCGTTTGACGAGGTATTCAGGTGGGTCCCACGGTTCGTGTGGATCGAAGAAGTCAACCCAGAGGAAAAAGGGACCCGAGCGGTAGTTTTCCTCCAACCATCGAATTGTAGTCTCGGAAGTCCTACCGGAGAACGTTTCCGCCTCGTACTGGTAGTAGCGGTTCGTCCAGCGGTGCGTGTTCGGTAGGGTGTGTCCGCGGTATGATGGATGCGGTCGCGTCTTTTCATTCGGCATAACGATTTTTATTTCATCGTTGTGGTGGAGAAGCGGTTTGTCTCCTTCCTGTCCACGATGCTGGAAAGCGGCATCGAAACAGTGCTGGAACCGTGTGTTAAACAGGTGCGGGGTGTCACAGATGAGCTGCGTTGCGTATCCCTGCTCACTCAGAAGTTGTGCGGTGATGTTCCGTCCGCTCAGATCGATTGGCTGCCACGGGTAGTGGGGCCACCCGACTGTTCCCGTCATAATATCTGTGCGGTGCGGTACCGTCGGGAAACTACTCATATAGAATTTGTCAACAGCCGTCGCTCGTTTTGCCTCAAATTTATCGAGCATTGGCGTGCGAATCGGACGTCTCGCCCGCTCGCCGAGATTGTCATACCGAAAGGTATCGGTGATAAGTAAAACAATATTTTTCATTTTTTACCCATTAACCTCTCTATGATCGCCCCCTGGACGACCATCGGTTTCTAAGTCGTCGTCGTTTTGTCGGAACTGCTGGTTATGTTCGAAATTACTATACCCAACCTTGACGTACTCCCCCGTCTGAAGCCTGTGGAATTCTGAAAGCATTCAGCAGGGATTGTGCGATCATCAGCCGTTGCTGTCTATACAAGCCCAGTCTTACGCGGCCTCCTGCATAGGCGGACGTCCCCACCTGTG
>JAPPAB010000123.1 GCA_026705765.1 Gemmatimonadota bacterium | reverse complement strand
CCATCGTAATAATAATATGCGTTGCATCGCCCACCGCCTGTGACGAAGGCACATAAGTCGCCCCCGCGCCCTCCATCTCGGCCACAATCTCGTCTCGCCGCGCATAAAATGTCACATCAAAACCGGCCTTCAACAAGTTGTGACACATAGGCTTACCCATAATTCCCAAACCGACAAACCCTATCTTGTCCATCTCATCACTCCTTCTCTGGTAAAACATCCATTTGTCTTTGACAACTGAAACACTTCAATATAATATAACCACAACCTACCCTATCATCCAATAAAGAGCCAACCATGAACACAAAAAAATCCTCCGACCCTTTACTCATCGGCATCGACGTTGGAACCACCAACATCAAAGCCTTGATCTTTGATCCTCGAGGTCGCGAAATCGCCCGCGCACAGGCCAAAACGCCCACGCATCATCCACAGCCAGAATGGGCGTATTACAAACCCGATGAACTCTGGGAAACCGTATGCGGCGTCCTGAAAAAAGCCATTGCACAAATCGACAATCCCGCCAACATCACCGGCATAGCCACCGCGAGCATCGGCGAAACAGGCGTCCCAATCGACAAGCGAGGAAACCCAACCAGTTATGCAATTGCCTGGTTTGACCAGCGCACCCGCCCGCAATGCGAACAACTGCGAAAAACCTTTGATCGCGACAAACTCTTCTCGCTTACAGGGCTTCCACTACAACCCATTTCCAGCCTGTGTAAAATCCTCTGGATACGCGAACACCAGCCCGAAGCCTTTGCGCGAACCGCCTCCTGGCTCAACACAGCCGATTATATTGCCTTTCGATTGTCGGGCATACCCGCCACCGACTATTCCCTCGCCTCTCGCACCCTTGCCTTTGACCTCCACAGGCGGCAATGGGCAAACGACCTCCTCAACGAACTCCGTCTTTCCTCAAATCTCTTCGCACCGCTTTGCAATTCAGGAACAGACCTGGGCACCATTCTTCCCAACATCGCACACGAAACCGGCCTGCCCCTGCACACGCGAATATGCGCTGGTGGACACGACCATATTTGCGGCGCACTTGCCGTTGGCGTTACAGAACCGGGAACAATGCTCAATTCTCTGGGCACCGCAGAAGCCATGTGCCTGCCCATTTCTCAGCCGCTTACAGACCCGCAAATAGGCCGCCAAAACTTCACCATAGGCGCACATGTCGCACCCGACCAATATTACTTCCTCGGCGGATTGTTTACAAGCGGAGCGAGCATCGAGTGGTTCCGCAACTTATTCGGCGAAGGCGCAGACTATAACACCTTGATTTCCGAAGCGAGCGAATCGCCCCCCGGTAGTCTGGGTGTTGGCTTTCTCCCACATCTGCGCTTTACCAACCCGCCCCATGCAGAAGCCATAGCACGCGGAACATTTATTGGCCTGACCCCCGATGTCAACCGCGGTACGCTCTTCCGAGCAATCCTCGAAGGTCTATCTCTGGAAATGCGCCATATTATCGATGCATCCAAATCTCATCTCGGCGTGCCCGAAACAAAAAATATTGTCGCAATCGGCGGTGGCATACGCAACCAACTCCTCATGCAAATCAAAGCCACCGTTCTCAATCAACCCATCGCCATCGCCGAAATGGATGAAGCAACCGCTCTGGGCGCGGCAGTGCTCGCCGGATTGGGCACAGGTGTTTACGCGGACATCGCCGATGCCCTGCACACGCTCGACATCCCCATGCAGACCGTTCACCCCATACCCGAACAGGTCGCCCATTACAACAGAATTTACAACCGCGTACACAAGCAAATTTACCCGACAGTGCAAGACCTCCACCACCAGATAGACCAGATCCAGATGACAACGATCAGATAACCTCGTCTTTTTTCATTTCCATATTCCGAAATTGCAAATCGCACAACTCGCGATAAAGCCCACCCCTATCAAACAACGCCCCATGTGTCCCGCGCTGCACAATCTCGCCCTGATCCAGCACCAGAATGCAATCCGCATGTTGCACTGTTGACAACCGATGCGCAATAATAAACGTCGTGCGTCCCACCATCAACCTTTCCAAAGCCTGTTGCACCTGTACTTCTGAAGCCGAATCCAGCGATGAAGTCGCCTCATCCAGCAACAAAATGCGCGCGTCTCGCAACAGAGCACGCGCAATTGCAACCCTCTGCCGCTGTCCCCCACTCAATTTCACGCCCTTTTCCCCAACCAACGCGCCGTATCCATCTGGCAAATCCACAATAAAATCGTGGGCATTCGCATCTCGGGCTGCCTGCTCGACCTCATCATCCGTCGCATCCAATCGCCCGTATCGGATATTTTCGCCAATAGAAGTACCGAACAAATCCACATCCTGTGATACCAGCGCGATCTGTTCGCGCAGCGATACAATCTGCACATCTCGCACATCCACACCATCCACGCGCACAACCCCAGAGGTCGCATCGTAAAATCTCGGAATCAGATTCATCAGCGTCGTCTTACCCGCGCCACTCGCCCCCACAAGCGCTATTGTTTGCCCTGGCAGGGTCTCAAATGAAACCCCCTTGATTACCGGTCGGTCGGGCTGGTATCCAAACCAAACATCTTCAAACGCCACAGCGCCGCGGACATCTGCAAGCGGAAACGCACCATCACTATCGGCAATCTCCGGTCGCGTCTCCAACAATTCAAAAATGTGTTCTGATGCACCCACAGCAGAATTTAAGGACGCATAAAGACGCGAAATCCCCATCACAGATCGGGCAATATTCATCGCGTAAAAAATAAACGCCACCAGATCGCCCGCCGACAAGCGCCCGGCCAGCACCTCTGTGCCCCCGTACCAGAAAATCACCACCAGCGCCAGCATAAAAAGAAATGCGATACAAGCCGAAAAAACCGCTTCCATAATCACGCGATAGCGCGACGTGCGAAACAAATCTTCGTTTGCCTCGCCATATCGATTCACCTCGAAAACTTCGCGTGCAAACGCCTTGACAACCCGCACAGCCGACAGGGCTTCTTCGGCAATCGCAGTCGTATCGCCCAACCGATCCTGAACCGTGCGAGACAACTCGCGGATGCGCTGTCCAAAATAGCGCGTCCCAACAGCGGCAACTGGCGCGGCAGCAAACACCACCAGACTCAATCGCCAATTGAGAACAACCATAGCCGCCACAGAGCCAACAGTCATAATCCCCGTCATCAAAACCTGCGAAATAGCACCCGTCGCAGCATTTCTGATAGCTCCCACATCATTGGTCAGGCGCGACATCAGTTCGCCCAACCTGTGATCGGCATAAAAGCGAAGTCCCAAAAGGTGCAAATGCGCATAAACCTTCTTGCGCAGATCCGTCACCACGCGCTCACCCACCCAGGAAATCCAGTAATGGCTACCCACATGCAAAAGCGACTGAAGCACAAAAAGCACCAGCATGCCAAGCGCCAGTAAATCCAACTGGTGTCTATCCCCCTGCTCGAACACAGAATCCAAAAGCGACCGCAAGCCCAGCGGAATCATCAGCCACACACCTGAGGAAAACGCGGTAAATACCAGCCCCAGGACGAGCCGAAACATGTATGGCCGGGCAAAAGCAAAAATGCGCTTCCACGCCAGCCACAATGCCACAGGGGAATATGTCTGGTCCTTTTTTTTATTCATTTATTTTTTCCTCAAAACAGCGGTCTCCTCAACATCCACCTCGAGATCAGCCGTAATCGCCACGCCGTAAGCATCTCGCGCAGCTTCAATTGATAGCCGCTCCTGTTTAACATCCTCCAGTACTCTTTTGGGATCGCGTTCAAAAGGCGACCCATAGCCCCCACCACCCGGAATACGCAATGTCACCGACTGCCCGGGTTGGAGGTCATAGCGCCCCTTTGGCGGCAAAACAGTGCCATCCGATAAAAAAAGTTCGCCGCACCTGCCATCGCGCCCCCCCAAAAAACCGCGCGGTGCATAGCGCGTGCGATCGTACATACACGAATGCAGCGCGGGATGTTCGGAATCAACAGACAACACCATCTCCTGCCCCAGCCCCCCTCGAAAAGTACCCGCACCGCCAGAATCGGGAATCAACGCGCGCCTGTGCATAATCACTGGCGACACGGACTCAATCGCTTCGGCAGGCACACCCTTAATCCCACTGGGAAACGCCGTCGCCGAAATCCCATCATCGCCGGGACGCGCGCCCATACCACCTGCGGAAAAAAAGATATACGCAAAGCGTTCACCCGTGCGACCTATCCCCTCCAACTGCGTATTCCAAAGCCCAGCCGACCCATCGGCAATCACGCGATCGGGAATCGCCTGAGAAAGTGCCCCAAACAGCGGTTGTGAAAGAAAATGCCCAACCAGGTGCCGCGCGCCCACAGCACACGGAAATTGCGCGTTTAAAATACATCCCTCAGGTGCCGTAACTGTTATGGGACGAAAACTGCCTTCATTATTGGGAATATGCGGACTAATGGCGCATTTCAAAGGATAAGTCGTATAAGCATGCGTATAATTGTACACCACATTGATCCCGCGATCCACCTGTGGCGATGTGCCCGTATAATCAACTACCAAACTGCGATCTTTAATAATAATTTTTGCGCGAATAACCAGCGGCCTATCGTACCCATCGAGTTTCACTTCATCCTCATAAACGCCATTTGCGATCTCCGAAATCGCCTCTCGGGTCGCCGCTTCTGACCGATCCAAAATCAGTTTCGACAACCCTTCCAGATCTGCGAGATCGTAATGTTCCAGCGCCTGAAGCAACTTGACAGCCCCCACATCATTCCCCGCCTGCTGCGCGTACAAATCGCCGACGACCTGATCTGGCTCGCGCACATTTGCCCGCACAATTGCGATCAAATCGCGATTGATCTCCCCTTCGCTAAACAATTTCATAATCGGGATATTCAGGCCCTCTTCATACACCTGACGCGCACCGGCACCCAGCGTGCGACCACCAATATCCATTGCATGGCAAGTATTGGCAAACCACCCCACGCCCCTACCTCGATAAAAAACCGGCGTAACAACCGTAATATCGTGCAAATGCCCCGACCCCAACCACGGATCATTGGTGAGCAAACTATCGCCGAGTTTCAGCGTATCAATCGGATACGCCTTCACAAAATGCCGCACGCAATTTGCCATCGTATTGATATGTCCCGGCGTCCCCGTCACCGCTTGCGCCAGCATGTTTCCCCCGCGGTCAAACACCCCCGCAGACAAATCGCCAGCCTCGCGCACCACCGTTGTAAAAGAAGCGTGCATCAGTGCTGCAGCCTGCTCATTCACAATAGAAATAAGGCGATTCCACAGCACTTCCAGCTCAACTGCATCAATTGTGCGATCCTTCATACGTCCTCCCTGATGAGAATCAGATTACCCGTATCATCGACTTGCAATACCCATCCGGGCGGCAATACCGTAGTGGATTCAACTTCCTCGACAATAGCGGGACCTTGCAAAACAGCCCCTCTTCCAAGTTCCTCCCGCCTGTAAACCGCAGTCCTGTATTTCCCATCTGGAAAAAGAACATCGCGCTGTCCCTCGGACACCTGATCGCCTGCGACCTCTCCAATGGTCCCAACATCGCAAATTTCCGGCTCTGGTCCCGAAACCGTCACGCGCCAGTGAATGGCCTCAACGGGAACCCCATCACACAGACGTCCATATAATTTTTTATAAGACGCATCAAAAGCCGCTTGAAGCGCGCCATCGGAACTTTCCATAAATTCTCCCAAAGGCACGGGAACGCTTATCTCGTGCCCCTGCCCAACATATCGCATATCAGCCGTGCGCACCACCCGAATCTCAGAATCATCGATCCCTGCCTCTCGCACGAGCGCCCGGCCCTCGTCTTCCATCTCTCCATAGAGCTTATTGACAACATCGCGATCCAACGCGGCAATCCGCGACACAAAACTCCGCACATAATCAAAAGCAATGGGCGCAAGCATCAAACCAAAAGCCGACCCAACCCCCGCAGCGGGCGGCACAATCACCCGATCAATCCCCAATCGCATCGCAACCCCGCATGCGTGTACAGGCCCAGCCCCACCCGTCGCAACCAGCGCGTATCCGTTCAAATCAATGCCGCGCTCGGCCGCGTGAACCCGTGCGGCATTGGCCATATTTTCATTCACCAAATCGTGAATACCCTGTGCGGCACGCACGCGATCCAGCCCGGTAAATCGCGCAAATTCATCAACCGCATCAGCAGCGCGATCCACATCCAGATCCATTTGTCCGCCCAAAAAATACCCGGCATTTAAATAGCCCAGCAAAAGATCGGCATCCGTCACTGTGGGCAACTGTCCACCACGCGCATAACAGGCAGGACCGGGATCTGCCCCCGCACTTTGCGGCCCAACCGTGGGCAAACCCAATTCACTCGCATGCGCAATACTACCTCCACCAGCCCCAATCTCGATCATATCGAGCACGGGCACGAGCAAGGGCACCCCACTGCCTCGCTTGAATCGATAAACTCGCGCGACCTCCGATTCAGTCGTAATGGGAAACGCCCCATCTTCGCTCAAAATGGCCTTTGCCGTCGTGCCCCCCATATCAAATGCGAGAATCTGCCCATACCCCGACCGATTGCCATAATGCGCCGCGGCAAGCGCGCCGCCACATGGACCGGATTCTACGAGACGCACGGGAAAACGCACCGCAGTCTGCACAGAACACGACCCACCGTTTGACAGCATAATATGCAGCGGTGCCAAAATCCCCAGCGCCTTCAACCCATCTTCCAAACGCGCGAGATATTTTGCCACCATAGGCTGAACATACGCATTTGCCACAGTCGTGGAAGTGCGCTCAAATTCTCGAAGTTCGGCGGCAACCCTGTGCGAAACAGAAATGCCTGCATCGGGTATAAGAGAACGCACAATTTCCTCTGCCCGACGCTCGTGGTCGGGATTGACATAAGCGTGCAAAAATGCAATGGCGACCGCCTCCACCCCGCCCTCGCGCAACACCTCGCAGGCTTTGACCACATCATCTTCATTTAATGGCGTCATCACCTCGCCGCGCGCGTACAGCCGCTCCCGCACCTCAACGCGCAACCGTCTCTCAACGAGAGGATCGGGCAATTTTAAAAACAAATCGTAGATATCGTAACGCCCCTCCCGCCCAATTTCCAGCGCGTCTCGAAACCCCGCTGTCGCAATCAGCCCGGTCTTTGCCCCCCTGCGCTCAATCAGCGCGTTTGTCACCAGTGTCGTGCCGTGAACCGCCCGGGCAATCGCGCCTGGCGACACCCCATTGAGCACCTCTTTCACGCCTTCCAGCACACTGACCGAAGGATCTGGAGACTGCGTCAACACCTTCGCCACAGACAAATTACCCGAAGCGTGTTCCCTCAACACAACATCTGTAAACGTGCCGCCGATATCTATTGCAAGCGTATATGCATCCTCACTCACCACCATACTCCTTTGCTTTGATTTTAATTTTTAATTCCTAAAATTGACCTTGACAAGCCATGATCCTTTTTGTAATTTTTGGTTCCTCATAACGAGCGGGAATAGCTCAGCTGGCTAGAGCATCTGCTTGCCATGCAGAAGGTCGCGGGTTCGAATCCCGTTTCCCGCTCCATTAATCCAACCCGTTAAATTAACGGGTTTTTTTTGTGGAGCAAACCGCTTGTCATCAGCTCTTGCCCGAGAAATAGCCAACCTGCGCCTGCCCGCACTTGCCCTTTG
>JAPPAB010000122.1 GCA_026705765.1 Gemmatimonadota bacterium | reverse complement strand
CGCCCTGAACAGGCGCGGTATTTTGGGCGAGCATATAGCGTGCAATGGGTCGCTCACCTTCGGTCCAGCGAATCAGACGGTTGTCCGCCCACATGTGCAAGGCTGCGTCTTCTCCTTCCTGGGGCACGTACAAACTGTCGGTACTTTCTTCGGGTTTTTCATACCACGACAAAAGCGGTACAATTTGTACACCCGGCAATTGCGCCCACGAGGTTTCTATGTCCAACACGTTGCACAAAGCCATAAGCGCGTGGAATTTCTCCAACGAGTCACATCGCTCATTGGGCCTCACCCACAAATCGTGATTGCCCGGTACAAAAAAAACGCGTGCAAATTTTTGCTTCAGTCCGCACAGGGTATCGCGCATCGGGTCGGCGCGGTCAGTTACATCTCCGGCCACAATCACCACATCATCGGTAAAATCGCAATTGGAAAGCCGCTGCACCCACCGATGGTTTTCCTTGTAATCGATGTGCAAATCAGAAATGGCAAAAACGCGCATGGGTTATCCAGTTGAAATAGCCATAAAAATCACAAAAGAAATCGCGCTCAATACCTCACATCGACCAGCCACGCGCTTTTGGGATTTTTTTCCCAGTATTGGCGCAATACCTGTTCGTTTGGACAAAATTCACCGCGATAGGCGACTCCACCATGAGAAATATTAAAGCTCATGGCGACTTCATCTTCGCCCGCATCAACCCAGTGGGGCGTTAATAACTGGTTCCACAGCAAATCCCCGGGTTGCATGTCATAGGTCAAAATATCTACCGGATCTATTTGGGGGATGTCAATGCGCGTAACACCCGTTCGACTTTCCACGAGTTTCTGAACAGGTTCGCGTTTTTCCGGTTCCAAAAACCCGTGAAAGTGTTTTTCCCCATAAACTTGCCACGCGAGTACATGCGAAGAATCTGCGTGATAGGTCGAACTGCACCCTTTTCCAGAGATAAATATAATGGGATAACATCTTTGCCACGTAAATCCGAGTTGAGAGAGGAATGTGCGCCAGGGAATCATCACACATTCTTGAAAGTGTTCGAGAAATTGTCCTGCGCCATAAAAATTTTGCAGATGAAAATGCGCCAGACTAATCGGCATTTCGACGGCTTTTTCTATGGGTGCAGCCTTAAACTTTTCGACCAGATTATTTTGCTCTGCATCGCTCAAGCTGTCATCTAAAAATTGAATGCGCGCCTCGGAATTGCGCCGCAAAATATCTATAATTTCTTCGGCGGAGATGAGTGGCATTTCAAATTTGAACAACGCAGAATGGATAAGAAAATTTCGTTCGCCATTCCAGAACTGGCGAAACTCGTCTCCTGTCCTGGCAATCAGGTGCATTGTTTGCTCCAGTGGTTAGTGGTTAGTCGTTCGTCCACCCAGTCCTTTGTCCCTTACCTCTCTAACATACATCATCCCCCAAAGAGATTCAAGCGATCAAGACAGGGCGGGATGAAGTTACTTGACAGTTAATTTTCTTGCATTCATTATGTACTATCAATTCCCACATATAGGAGGCTAAGATGAAAATCACCGATATTGAAGTTATTCCCATTGCGATGCCTTTGGCAAAACGCTACGACAACCACCACGGGCGCACGCGCATGTACGATATCGATCAGCATGTGGTGGTCAAAATCCATACGGATAACGGGCTGATTGGCTATGGCGATTACGAAGACCGCTCTGCGATTGCTTCTGAGGAAATCGAGCCGTTAATTGGGCGCAATCCCTTTGATTTTTTGCACAATAATTTCAATATGGCTCTTGGCATGGCGCTCTACGATGTCATGGGCAAGTACCTCGAAGTGCCTGCCTATAAGCTCCTGGGGCAAAAGGTGAGAGATGCGGTGCCTGCGGCGGCGTGGACACGGCCCTGTTCACCTGAAGTGTTTGCAGGAGAAATCCAGCGCGCTGTCGATCAGGGGTATCGCATTTTTAAAATGCATTCCGACGCACGTTATGATGTTATTGAACAAACGCGCGCCGCTGCCGAGGTCGCACCAGAGGGCTTTAAGCTCCACTGGGATTTCAACCACAACCGCACGATGGGTGTTGTGCTTCCCATTGTAGCCGAACTCGAACGCAATTATCCGGTGGTCGGTTTTATTGAAGACCCGCTGCCATGGACCGATATTGATGGCTGGCGCACATTGAGACAAAAAACGCAACTACCGCTTATTATGCACAATCCTCAACTCGGCGGCATGCAGGAGGTTTTACACGGCACTGCCGATATTTATATGATTGGCGGTCGCATTGGCGATACTATGCGAAAGGGATTTGCTTACGGTCAGGCCAATATCCAGACGCTCCTCCAGCAATCGGGCAATACCCTGATGAAGGCTTTTACGTTGCATCAGGCGGCGGTCTTGCCTACGGCAACAGCGCATATTATCACGCTGGACGATCAATATGAAGACGATATTACCACGTCGCAACTGCTGCCGACCGAAGGCTTTTGCCGCGTGCCCGAGGGTGCGGGACTCGGTGTTGAGGTCGATGAGGAAAAACTCAAGCAGGCCGCCCAACGCGAACATATTCCCAAACTCGATGTCATTGGTGTGCTCCACCTGCCTTATGGACGCAAGTATTATACCCGCGGGGAACCCAATGTTATAAATCTTACTGGTTTTGAAGAAGGCGCGTTGCGCGGTATCCATTGCGAACGCCTCGTCAGAGGCGAGTCTCCCGACTTTGAGCGCGTTCACAAACGGCTGGAAGAGGAGGGGCCATTTGTTGAGTAATTCAGTTCTTTAAAAAAAACTTGTTTTCAATGTGCAAATTGTATATATTCCCAAAAAGGGAAATTGTTTTATGTTCATAATTCGGGAATTTTTTGTATCAAAAAGAGGATAAAAAAAGGGGGTCACCATGCCATACATTAGATATCTCTTCAGAAAGGGGAGAAAACATGCAAGTCATCGGATTGTTGACCCTCCAGGATTTGAAAAACCGGCATGCAGATGTAAGGACACAAGTTGATGCCTGGCTCAGTGAAGTTGAAATAGCAAAATGGGATTCTCCACAAGACATAAAATCGCGGTATCCAAGTGCAAGCATTTTATCTGATAATCAAGTGGTTTTTAACTTAAAGGGAAACAAATATAGAGTGTTAGCCAAAATAGGTTATAAACGTAAAATTATTTCAGTACAAAAAGCCGGAACTCATGCAGAGTATTCCAAATGGAAGTTAAAGTAAGACAATCAATAGGCCGATACATTTTCAAAAACTGGTTTCTTAAAATCTATAAATATCTAATTTACAAAAATTTGTGAAATTTATCTCCAATTACATAAAACATACCAAAAAAAACACTATGATTGTCAAAATTATTAAATCTAAATCCGACTATGAAAACGCCCTCATTGCGATTGAAGAGTTGATCGATCTTGATCCAGATGAGGGCACTCCCGAAGCGGAGAAGTTGGAACTTTTGATCCTCTTGGTTCAAGACTATGAATCCAAACTGTACAAAAAAGAATTGCCTGATCCAATTGAAGCTATTCGTTTTCGAATGGAGCAGCAGAGTTTGAGACAGAAAGATATGATACCTTATCTGGGCAGTCGAAGTAAGGTTTCAGAAGTTTTAGCGCGAAAACGACCACTTACCCTATCTATGATTCGCGCGCTTCATACGGGGTTGGGCATCCCTGCAGAGGTGTTACTTCAAGAGGGAGATCCTTCATATCTTGAAGAAATGGATATAGAATGGCATCGCTTTCCCATCCGTGAAATGGTAAAACGCAATTGGATCACTCAGGATGCTGCGAAAGCAGATGTAGAAAAAGCTATTCGCGATTTTTTGGATATTGATATTGAAAAGGAGATATTCGATTTCGCTTTTCGAAAGACGCAAAATTTTCGGACTGCCCGATCAATCAATAGATACGCATTGTGGGCCTGGGTTACACAAGTCATAAAAAAAGCTTTAGCCTCTCCCTCTGATAGTCATTATGTACCAGGAACAATAACTTTGAAATTCATGCGTGAAGTTGCCCAGTTAAGCTGGTTTGAACAAGGCCCCGTTCTCGCACAAGAATTTTTGCACAAATATGGAATTTCTCTGATTATTGAGCCGCATTTACCCAAAACCTATCTTGATGGTGCGGCCATTCGTGTGGAACAAAAAAATCCTATCATTGGTTTGAGTATTCGATATGATAGGATTGATAATTTTTGGTTTTGTCTGATGCACGAATTAGCACATATCGCATACCATCTGAACGATAAAGATAACGCTTTCTACGATGATCAGGATTTTAGATCTCAGGAAGATGCTCGAGAAAAAGAGGCTGATGAGTTCGCACAAGAAGCATTAATTCCCAAGGATGTTTGGATACACAGTACGGCCTCTTATCAACCTACTGCAGAATCTGTTCAAAGGCTGGCCAACGAGTTGCGTATCCATCCAGCAATTGTTGTTGGACGCATACACTATGAGGCCAAATCTTATCGCATATTAAATCGCTGGGTAGGACACAAACAGGTTAGAAGATGTTTTCCTGATATAGATTGGAAATAAAATAATGGTATTTATTGATCGCATACGTGAAACTGTATCAGATAATGGAGCAACCCTGTTTGAAGGAACCGTCGAGATCGCGCACATATCCA
Organism: Gemmatimonadota bacterium; assembly: GCA_026705765.1. NCBI lineage: Bacteria > Pseudomonadati > Gemmatimonadota > Gemmatimonadota bacterium. The sequence goes on along the minus strand of JAPPAB010000122.1, from coordinate 4,607 downwards.
AATCCACCATCTCACAGGAGAAGTAGATATGACACGCAATCAGTTTTACCTCAAGCTCTATTTTTATCGTTTGCAGGGCGGACGCTGTGCCGCGCCATGCGACTTTCACACGCAGGGCCTGGGCAAGCGCCTGCCCATGGGCGACCTACAGTGGGATCATATACACCCAAAGTCAAAAGGCGGACCTAACACTGTCAATAACCTGCAACTGCTGTGTGAAGAATGCAACAAGATTAAAAGTGATGGGCCTATGAAATACTTGCTCTACAAGCTCAGGGTCCATCACGCAGCATGGCAGGGGATTCAAGAGGTACTATCACAGAGGGGGCTTGCATAGCAAATTCTGTGCCACCGTTTCCGCCAACCCGCCGCTATCACGGAATCTACAAGTATATATATTCCAATTGTTTATATAGATTTCGGCACTTTGGAATATAAGCTCCAAGCAAACCCCTGCTTTGATTTGTCAAGAGGAAATTTGGTTGCAATTGGCACTATTATACATAAGCCCCATTTGAAAAACCAATAAACTTTGTGCCTTTGTATGAGACGCTCTCTCACTTTCATCTATACCTCTAATCTTTCGCCAGTATTTTCTGCGTGTTCATTGGCGATGACGTAATAGACGAGGTCCTCGCTCTCACTCCCATTTCGAATGCGATGGCGCGTGCCCACAGGCTGCATTATGCAATCACCTGCAATGGCTTCAAATGTTTCGCCATCGCGTTGCACGATTCCCTTTCCCGATACTATAATAAAAAACTCCCACCAATGACTGTGTGCGTGAACAGGGCAGGGCCGCGCTCCCGGCGGTACGCGGGTCAATTCGACATCAAACGGATGGGGGGTGTCTTCTGTGTTGCCCAGTGCGACTGATATGTGCTGGCGATAGCGTTCATAGTTGCCATTTTGCCATTGCCATACCTGATGTTCTACGGGTACATCTTTGAGGTTAATTTTCCAGTTTGACATATTTTTCCCTTTTCAAAAAAATCGATCTGCATCGCGAGGTGGTGTGGTGGCGAAAGATACGAGGATGAGGATGAGTGCGGAAACAGGAACAATAATACCGGCGGGGATTAAGCCGGTTCCGCCAATGCTGTACGCGCCTTCTACATTCAGGGAATCTGCATAAAAAAATAGCCATAGACCAATTACACTCAAGATTGCTGCAGTTGCGCCCTGCTTTGTGCTGCGCTTCCAGTACAGTGCGCCGACGAATACGGGTACCAGTCCCGCAAAACCCGTGAGTGACCAGGCACCGAGTTCAAAAATTGACCGCGTTGTAAATAGCGACGCGACAAAGGCCAATACGAGGAATGCAGCGACGAATAGACGCCCGAACAAGACCTGCTGTTTTTCTGACAATTGATCGTCAAAACCGTAAAATCGCACAATATCTTCGGTAAACATTGCGCCCAGGGCAAGGGTTTGGGAGTCGAGCGAAGACATAATTGCCGCAAAAACACCTGCCGCCAGGCATCCTGCCAACACACCGCCCGTATGTGCCAGAATTAATTCAATCAGAATGGGACCGTTCAGCGGTGCCGTAAAATCAATGCGACCGACCATTCCCAGGGTGACGCTGGGTACCCACACGGCGGCGATACACAGGGGGTAGAACACTATGGGCGTTTGAAATGACCGCGCGGTTCGCGCGGAGAGCCAATGGCCGTAAATATGGGGAAATGCCGCAACACTGATGGGTAGCATGAGATAGGAGAGTATTTTGAATACGGTATAAGAGCCGCTGCCAAAAATCACAAATTCGGGGTGCGTCTCGCGCAGCGTTGTCATAGCTTTACCGATCCCGCCGTAGTGGTCCATTATGACGAGATAGGCGATGATGCCCACGAGGATAAATACCGTTGTTTGAAAGGTATTTGCCCAGGCTGTACTTCGCATCCCGCCATAGGTTACGTACAGAAATGTCACCCCACATACGAGCAAGCTACCTGCCCAACTCGGCCACTCACCGCGCGTGATTGCCGCGAGTGCATCGCCCCCGCCTTTGACCCCTATCAGGATGTAGGGGAGCATCAACAACACCACGACGACAAATAAGAGCGTTCCCAGTGCTGGGGATGTATAGCGGTCCCGGATCATTTGGATTTGGGTGACATAAGAAAACCGTTTGCCCAACCACCAGCTTTTTGTGCCGAGATAATAAAAGAGAAATGGAATCAGAATGGAGGAACTCGCGCCCATAAGGCCGAAAACAATAATCCCCAGGCGATAGGCTTCCCCAGATGCCCCGAGCATTGTAAATGCCGTTAGATTGGTGCCCAGCAGTGTCATCAGCAGGACTACAGGACCAATGGTTCGGCTTGCGACAAAGTAATCTTCCGCGGTATTGCGAAACAGCCGATGCCCCAGGGTGCCGACCACGATAACCAGCCCCAGATAAATTGCGACAACCGCAATAATCATTCCCGATCCTCCGCATCTAAATGATGAGGCCACGCCAAGCACACTATTAATAGCATACAAAGCGTGGTCAGGACGCACAGGCCGATGTGATAAAGCAAATTGATCGGCAATCCCAGAATTAGAGTGTCGTTATCCCACATCCAGATATTAAAAAATAAAATTAGCAAGACGAGCAAAACACTCAGAGGCCAGATTTTTGTTTTTTGCGACATCAAATCTCCTTTTTATTTTGCTCGATATTACGGCCTTTGCGCGCCTTTTGCTTCGAGGTACACTGAGTACAAACACATGCCGCCTGTCATGAAGAGGCGGTTTTTCTTTTGTCCGCCAAAACAGAGGTTGGAACACACTTCGGGCAAGTGAATTTTTCCAATGAGGTCGCCATTGGGCGCGAAAATTTTGACGCCGTTATCTTCGGGATTGCCCCAGCCCGAACTGCTCCACAGGTTGCCGTCAATATCGCAGCGAATGCCATCGGCGAATCCGGGCGCCATGTCGGCGAAGATGCGACTGTTTTTGAGGCGGCCATTTTCGACATCAAAAGCGCGAATATGCGCAGGTCCTCCCAGTCCATGAGAGGAGCCGGTATCGGTAATATAGAGAATTTTTTCGTCGGGTGAAAAACACAGTCCATTGGGGCGCACAAAATCATCGGCAACGACTGTGGCATTTCCCGTGGTGGGATCGAGGCGATAGACGCTGATGGGCAGTTCATAGTCGGCAATGTGACCTTCGTAGTCGAGCATGATGCCGTATCCTGGATCGGTGAACCATATACTGCCATCGGAATGCGCGGTGACGTCATTAGGGGCGTTGAGAGGTTTGCCCTCAAAGCTGTCGATGAGCACGGTGATGGTTCCGTCGTATTCGGTGCGGGTGACGCGCCGCGTGCCGTGTTCACAGGTAATCAGACGACCTGTTCGGTCGCGGGTGTGTCCATTGCAATAATTGGAAGGTTGGCGATAGACGCTGAGGTTGCCATCACTTTCGTCCCAGCGCATGATGCGATTATTGGGTATGTCGCTGAAGAGCACACAACGCGCGTCTCCAAACCACACCGGGCCTTCGCCCCAGCGCAAGCCAGTACAGAGACGTTCGACCGCGGCGTTGCCGATGGCGTATTTTTCAAAGCGTGCGTCCAGAATTTCAATGGCGGGATCGGGATAGGGAACAGGGCTGCCGTCCCACGGACGGGTTTTCCAATCGGACATTTTTTCTCCTTAGGGGTGGTTTGATGCCTGAGCGTACGGTGGGCTTCAACGAGGACCGTACTCTGAAGAGCTGTGGGTCTAAGAGAGGAAGGAGAGGGGCTAATCCAACGAAAATTCTATGGGCATGATCATCCAGACTTTGCGGCGTTCTCCCTGGTGTTTTCCGGGGCGAAATCGAAATTGCCACGCTGCGGCCAATGCCGCTTTCCTGAACATTTCTGGGCCGTGAATAAACTGGACATCTTCTACATTGCCTACCTTATCAACCAGTACTTTGACGGTGACTTTGCCTTCGATGCGTTTTTTTCTGGCTTCGGCGGGATATTCAGGCGTGACGATTCGGCTTGGATGTGGTTTGTAGTCGATCTCCATATAGTCGAGCGGTTCGTCTAAGTCTGTACCCGCTGTGCTCGCTAAATTGGGGATAAATATTTTGTCGAGGTCCAGTTCGGTTGATTCAATTGTCACATCCTCGGGGACCTCTTCACCTTCAACTGCCAGGGGCACTTGAGGGCGCGGTGGCGGTGGCGGGCGCTTTTGTTGACTGGTTTCGGGAATATTTACTGTTTGAACCTTGATGACGGATTTCGTCAGGTGTACGGTGGGATGGTATTCGGGATAGAGTCCAAAAACGGCGATGAAGATTATGAGATTCAACAGGCTCGCACGCATCATGTTCGGCCAATAGGGCAACTTCAAGTCCGCATCGGGTTTTTTTGTGCGTGTCTCTATCTGAACATCGCAGGGCTGGGCAGATAGTCTTTTTTGAAATTCGCGCTGCGCCTGGCGCGCCTGATAAATTTGACCGCTTAGCGTGTTCCCAAATCTGATCTGGACGAGGTTCATGCGTTTCCCGTTTAATGAACTGTGCTGTATGCAGGCGTACTTTAGATTTTTAACTTAAGAGAAAGTTCCAATTCCACTGATGCAGATGGGGTGCATGGGGCAACAATTTATATGAGTCTG
>JAPPAB010000121.1 GCA_026705765.1 Gemmatimonadota bacterium | reverse complement strand
AACCCCTCACGCATGGTTTGAACTACAAGATACCTGCGCTTATCACGCAGAGTTTTATCAAGAGAAGATAGTATATCCAGAAACAATGCGGCGTGCAAAGCACTTGGACAACGGTTTTCCCCGCGTTTCGCTTGACTTATATGGTGAGTTCATTACAGATAAGACTGCCTTTATCCTAACCGGAGAAAACTTGCGCTATATCGTCGCTCTTCTCAATTCCAAACTCATGCGTTTTCTAATACCACTGTATGTTTATTCTTGGGATGATAGTGGATTTTTGATGCAAAAAATCTTTGTCGAGCGGCTGCCCGTTCCCAAAATTACCGCCGCAGAGCAACCTCCGTTCATCCACATAGTGGACAGCATCCTGCAAGCTAAAGCGGCCAATCCGGGGGTGAACACCAGAGCGGCCGAGGCGGAAATTGATCAGTTAGTCTATCAACTCTATAACCTGACCGATGAGGAAATTAGTCTTGTGGAATCTTGATTATTACTATAACAATGGATCCTCTATATACATTTCTATATTGATATAAAATTTTGAAAATAATAAACTTAAAGAGAATATAGTATTGAAATTTTAGGTTCCCTCAATGATTTTTATTTCATCAATATTTAGTTCATAAAGCTGATAAACCAACTTGTTAATCTGGTTTTCAAGTTCAGTGATGTCTATGTTTTGATCTTTGGTTTTGGTGGCAAGGATTTGATCAACCAAATTGATAAAGGGTTGTTGTTGGGCTACGGTAAGTTTTGGTATTGGGAGTTCAACAACATACTGATGGATCCATCGCCAACCATTTTTATCCAGTTTTTGGTTTATCATATCTAAGTAGCAGAGAATTGCTTTCGAGTTTAAGACAGCAAGTAAATAAAGCATTGATTCACCTGTCATAATGTAACCTGTGTTTAACGGAAACATCATATTCTTGTCATAAGAAAATGAGTTTCCAGATCTAGATAAATCTGCCCAAACAATCTTTTCTTTTTCAAACTCTGCGTGATAAGCGCAGTTACGCAGGTTGTAAGGAGTAACCCCTTTATCTTGCCGTTTTTCCAGCCTTGTATAGAACTTGTCTAAATGGGCTTTGATGGCCGGGTAGTTTTCAATATCAATAGGTGGGATATTATCATAACCATTATGTGAGTCTATCAACCACAATCCTGCCCAATTCGCTTGATAGCGCTTGATGTCGCGCCCGCGCAGAATCGGTTTAATGATCTCTGCACTGTTCGCATCCTGCGCAACCAGCGCGTCCTTAGTTTGGTTATTAATGATAAAGGCATCATTATAGCCCGTTAATACTCCTCGATAAATGGATATATCCCATTCTTTCAGCGGTTTACCTATTCGCTCTATCTTCTCTTTTAAGTTGATTTCTGCTTTGCTGCCGATAAACCAGGTATCGTTGCCGAGGCGTGGTAGATGAACTGCGTTTTCTTTTACATATTTGCCGATACTGTCGCCTGCCTTGAAGTCACTTTTGAAATGTGTTGCCTGTAGTTGTTGTCTGGGCGATGCTTTTTCTATCAGCAGGATGTTGGTATCCACAGTGGCAGTCTCAAACACTTGAAACCCGCCAAAATCCAGCAGATTTTTGGTATTGGTTTTTTTCGCAAAGAACTCGCGCAGTTTTTTACCATAGCCGGCTCGCATCCATTTGTTAGATGTAATATAGCAGAGGTGTCCGTCGGCTTTGAGCAGAGCGACGCCTTTTTCGTAAAACAGGCAGTAAATATCACCTGTACGAATAAAAGTGGCAAAGCCGGAGTCCTTGTATAGTTTGCCCAGTTTCCCATTGTCTTTCTGTAACTGAATATAAGGCGGATTTCCAATGACTACATTAAACCCATCCTTGATACCGAACATCCATTCCTGGTCAAAGAAATCAGCGGTGGCATTTTGGTCATAAGGGTTCCAATAGGCGATCTTTTCAGTGGTTTCACTGGGAAAACCATCGCGTTTTAGCAACTCACTGATTTCAGCACGGATTTGGTCGTCCTGGCCACGGTATTTGTCTTTGGTTCTTGGAGTGCGGGCGGTAAAGTATTTTCTCCGCACTTCGGCTAATTCCTTTTCTTTTTGGTCAATCTGCGGGTTTCGGATGGAAATTTGCGCGGGTTTATCCACACTGAGAAGTGTATTGGCTGCTACAAACTTGGTTTCCAAATTGGGCAATGGTCGAACGCCTCGGTTTTCCCGTGAATTATCAATTTTCTGATCTACGATGAGCGAAATAAAGAAACGAAGTTTGGAAATCTGTACAGCTATCGGCTGAATATCGACCCCATAGATACAGTTTTCAATTAAGTAGAGTTTGCGTCCGTAGTCGAGTTCGTTCCGTTCAAAAGCCTCATTGATATTGTCGATTTCCTGCTCAAGGTCGCGGATGGTGTTTTCACGAACAGTGCTGTCGTCAATTTTTTCTGCTGTCTCAATGGTGCTTTCAACTCTGGCAATTTGCCGTTGCCTCCACTGATCGTTGCCTGGGTCAAGTTTTCCAAGGATGAAAACCAGCTTACGTAGGATGCCCATGGGGAACTCGCCCGAACCGCAAGCGGGATCGAGGATTTTGAGATCGTCAATGGCTTTGATTAACTGCTCGGTTTCTTCGTCACAGAATCGGTGCGGTTCATCGTTATATGTGATCAAGTGGCGGAGATTACTTTCGATAAAGGCTTTTTGTTTATCAGATAGCGATCCTTTTTGTATCTCAAGCCGAGATTGTACCGGCTCTGTTTGACCAGTGAGATCCAGTTGCGAAGGGGGCGTTGTCGCGGAAAGGGTGCTTTTGGATTCGTAAGATGAAATGAGGGTAGATTTGAAATAGGCAATCAATGACTCGTCCGTCATGTAGTTGACTATTTCGCGGGGTGTATAAAAAGAGCCGGTCTGCTTGCGGGCAGTTGTCTGTGTTTCGGGATTGTACGCGGCAAGCAAGTTTTCAAAAACCTTGCCGAGCAGTTCGGGATCAAGTGCGACTTCCTCTTCTATAGGCGTATTTTCAGCTACCGTGAATTTGTAACGGTCGAGAATATTAATCAGCCCGCGCACCTTATAACGTTTACCTTTTGTGCCGTAAGCCGCGTTGAGGTCAACATCCTGTTCATCGGAAAAAAATAGAAAATTGGGGACATGCAGCGGAATGTCGTTTCGGTCAGAAAAGCCGTCAACACGCAGGATCTTTTTGGAGTTGTCTTTGCCGGGTTTATCCAGACACTCAAACAAACCGCCATTGAGAAAGGGAATCTCCTGAAAAAAACCGAGTGCTTCTTTAGAATGGTTGAAATACCGCTCATATCGGTAAAGAGAATGCACCATGTAGTGCTGATCGCGTCCACTCGATTGCTTGGCCCGATGCCTGAACTTGCGGTTCTTAGGTTTCATCTCTGTATTGAGTGTGGCAAAGAAAAGATTTTGAAGAACCGCTTTGTAATAGGTGCTTTTCAGGGGATCGGTATTTTTGAGGATTTTATCAATCTGCTTTTTATCAAAGAGAGCGTTCTGTACCAGTCCTTTTTCCTTGATAAACCACACAAAAATTAGCCGCGTGATCAAGCGGATCAAGCTGGTGGCGTTGCGAATCTCTTTATCTTTTTCCATATCTGCTGGGAACGTCACTTGATCAACAGCCCAGAAGTACCAGTCGGAGAGTTCGCGATAGAACTGCTTGTTCAGTTCTTGAATATTAAGTGTTTTAGCCCAGGCGCGATGGAGTGCAACAAAGTTGTGAATACCGTGTGTTTTGTGCAATTGTTCGAGGGCAAGGTCGAATAGGATTTCAATGTGTGCTCGGTGGGGATCACTACAATCAATATTTTTAATCAGTGTCACTTTTTCGAGAACATCGCGGGATTCGTCGCGTTTGTGCAAACGGCGGTCAATAATCGAGAAGGTCAGGGTCTGCCCGTGCTGGAAAAGCACCATTGCGGGCATTGGAGTCAGCTTGTTGATTTCGCGGGTAATATTGGACAGTTGCGTACGGGTGTAATTGCCATTCTGTAGTTTCAGCGCAAAGAACAGGTATGACTCAATACGAGTGTTATCAATCTGCCGGTTATCAAAAGGGATTTGTATATTATCACTCTCGGTGATTTCCTCTTCCCGTAATTGAAAGAGAAGATCAATTGACACCCAGTCATCTATCTGTGCCCGCTCCCGATTCATCTTATCAGACAGATCGAACTCTGCAATAAACCCCTTTGCGGTATTTGGTTCGATATCCATCTCTAAATCGCTATGGTAACCGAGCGTGTTAAGCAGATTTCGGGCATTTTGGGCGAGGTCCCCAGCTTTAAAGCGTTGTAAAGCTCCAGAGATTTTCTGTTTGTATTCTATGTCATTCATTATTGATTTTCCGATTTAATCACCAGCCAGGTGATGAGTTCAAAATCTGTAGTTTTGCTAACCTGTTGTTGTTTTTTGGGCAGGGTGCCACTGCGATCACCTAATAGATTACGGATAGCGCGTTTTTGATAGGTGCGACTGAGTGAACGAACAGCTTTCTGAAGCAGTTCGTTGTATTGCGTCATATCTGCGCCGTTGTTTGTCTGCTTGTCGAATAAGGCGCACAGTTCCTCATAAGGGTTTTTTGCATTTTCGCATAGCTGACGGTACATCTCGAGAATTTGCTTGGGTTGGGCAAAGGTAAAGCGTACTGCGCCATCTTCCCGAATATAGACAAGGAAATAGGGCTGCAATGGATTGACCTTCTCATTTCCCGTTGAATCCCCTTTCTGCCGCAGACAGAAAACAACGCCAGGAGTAATCACTGGATAATCCGGATGCGTTGGAACAACTGCATAAAGTCCAAACGGCGCGTCTTCGAGGATTTGCCTATTGCTTTCAATATACTTCATCAATTCGATGCGGAAGTCGTCGAGGGTAAATTCATTGAGTGCAATGCTTTCGTTGAAATCCTCCAGGTCTAATACTTCTTCTTGCAAGCGCAGGAGTTGTTGGTTCCGATATTTGAGTTCATCAGAAATTACGTCTTGAATATCCTCTGGTTCCAACAGATTATCTCCCTGCGTGGCAGTGATATCTACCAGTGCCATCCGCGCCTCAACGCGATTTTTCAGTTTGATGTAGCGGTTGAGGTCAGATGTCGGCCAGAAGTTGACAAGCTGAACACTGTGATTGATGCTACCGATGCGGTCAATCCGCCCAAACCGTTGAATAATTCGCACTGGATTCCAGTGAATATCGTAGTTAATCAAATAATCGCAGTCTTGCAGATTTTGGCCTTCGGATATGCAATCAGTACCTATCAGTAGATCAATCTCATCATCTTGTGGCATGGATTCCATCTGAGCGCGTTTTTTAGCAACGGGAGAAAAATTTGTCAGGATGTTGCTAAATTCATTTCTGCCAAAGGTCGTCTTATTCTCGGAACCCCCCGATACCATTGCAATATGAATCCCCAACTCATCGGTTGCCCATTGACGCAGTGCATCGTAGAGATATGTGGCAGTATCGGCAAAGTGGGTGAAGACCAATACCTTGCGATTTGGCTGGTCATTTTTGGTGGTTGTCGGATGTTTGACTTTTTCTGCAATGAGTTCTTTCAGTTTGGCGAGTTTGGCGTCTCGGTCAGGCGTAATGTCCTTTGCGAAAAGGTAAGGTAACTCGAGCTGTTCTTTGTCGCGCTTCAAATCTTTCAGCCACTTATCAACATTGAGATGCGCCATTTTGAAGACGAGCTTTTCTCCTACCTGCAATGCTTCCTGCAATTCTTCGTCTTCAAGGGCTTCAATTTCGATCTCTTCCAAATCCAAATCAGGGTTGTCATCGCGGAACGCTTGAAACCGTCTGATTCGTTCTTCCAGTGCCTCAATTTTTTCCATAGTACGCTGCATTGTAATGGCAAATGAATGAACGGAACTTTCCAACCTTTTGAGAAAATTCACCTTCATCATGCCAATCAAGTAATGTTCACGGTCGCTTTGTGTAAAATTTCGGATCTGCTGAGTATCGTATTGGGATTGGTATTCGGGAAGGACGTATTTTGAGGGATTGAATAGGGAAAGCTGGTAGTTAGAGATTTCATTGTTCAACTCGTCGTAAGATATAAACTGATTCTTCAGATCAATATTAGGAGAAACAGAGATAGGCTTACTTCGAGTTGGAAATCCACCGAGTTCTTTAAGCGAATCCCGATAGTATTCCTCAATATGTTTTCTTGAACGGGCGATGGTTAATTCATCAAGTAGCTTGAAAAAGGCAGAACTGAGTTGTTCCAACAAAGCAGAAGTTTTTCGGTGTACACTCCTCTGCTTCGCCCATTCTGTAAACGTGCGCTGTGCAGTTGCCAGTGTGTCTTTCAGGCTGACAATACCGAGCGACCCTCGGAAAGCGTCATCGCGATCTTCAGTAAAAAAATAGATCTGATTGCGTAAATCTTTTAAATCATTGTTCACTGGTGTAGCGGAAAGCAACAAAACTTTGGTTTTGACCCCGCTCTGGATAATATCCTCCATCAAGCGTTGATAGCGGCTCTTGCGAATCAGATTGCCGTCCTCGTCTCGCTTGCCTGGTGTGTTGTTGCGGAAGTTGTGCGACTCATCGATCACGACTAAATGGTAGTTGCCCCAGTTGATGGTCTCAAGAGGAATATCTCCCGACTTACCTCCATCGCGGCTCAGGTCAGTGTGTGATAGGACTGTATATCCAAAGCGATCTTTGAGGAAGGGATTCAGTTCGCTGTTATTCTGCGCCTGGTAAATCGTCCAGTTGTCGCGCAGTTTCTTGGGACACAATACGAGGACTTTGTCATTTTGCAGTTCAAAGTATTTGATTATTGCCAGAGCTTCGAAGGTCTTACCCAGGCCAACACTGTCGGCAATGATACAGCCGTTGTGTTGACGAATTTTGTTGATCGCGCCTTTTACGCCGTCTTTCTGAAATTCAAACAGGGCGTTCCAAATCTCTGTATCGACGAGTTGCATCTGCTCGGCGAGCAACCCGCTACTCTCCTGTTCATCCAAATACTGCTCAAAGATATGAAACAGGGTTTTGTAGTAGATAAATTCCGGCGCGTGATTTTGATAGAGTTGCTCAAGGTATAATAGCACCTCCGCTTTAACATCTTCGACCAGTTCTTGGTTATTCCAGAGTTCATCAAACCATGTTTTCAGATCGCGGCGGTCACGGTTGCTATCTACCTCCAGATTGAGTTCAATATTGTTGCTCGTCTGGCTCAGCCCCAGGCCTCGTACCGTAAAATTAGAACTGCCCATAATGGCGTCTTCCACACCGTTATGGGCAATGTGGTACATTTTTCCGTGTAATAGATTCAGTGCTTTTATTGACCGAATCTGTACCTTTTTTTTGATCCACTCGGCGCATTCTTTGGCAACGCGCTTTTGCTCAAGTCGGTTCTGAAGTTGCAAGCCTTCATCCTCGATCTTGAAGGCTTTTTTGTCCGTCCTTTCCGGGTCGAGGCTTTTGACAAAACGCGGCTCGCCAAACAAAAATCGCAGGTCTTTAATATCTACCAGAGATGCTTTCAAGGCTTCAAAAGCGTAGATTGTAAAGTACGCAGAGACGATTGAAAGTGATGATCCATTCTGGATTTTGGACTTGAGGAAATTGCCCACTGTACCCCGATGGTGGTTATCTCGGATTCCTGAGATTTGCAAAGAGAGGTTATTTTGTGACATGGGGTACTCTTGATTTGATAATTTGGGGATGGATTGAACTGCTATCGGAATTGAACATCACTCATAAATCAGCACTTTGTCCCGCTGCGTGTTGGGCTTTTGCGCCGACGCCGAGGACGTTTAGGAAGCCTTCGGAATCGCGGTGGTCGTAGTCGCCCACGTCTTCCATTGAAGCGGTTTCTTCGGAGTAGAGAGAGTGGGGAACATTTTCCGATGATTGAAATAATACCGTGCCTTTGTATGCGGCGACTGTGATTGTGCCCGTCAATAATTTTGCCACGGGTGCGAGCGCGCCTTGCATCATTTGAGTGGATAAATCGCAGTAATATCCCTGATAGATTTGTTCGGCGAGGGATGAAGATATCGAATCGTAAAATTTTCGCGCGCGCCGGTCCAGAACTTGTTGGAGCAAGAACTCGTAACATGCGCCGAGCAGGCAAAGTCCCGGGCTTTCATATACGCCGCGCGATTTGATGCCGACAAAGCGGTTTTCCACGGTGTGAATCCCAATGCCCACGCCGTTTCGCCCGCCTATTTCATTGGCTTTCAGGATTGCGGTCGCGGAATCGGTGTCCGTACCATTGATTTGTACCGGGAGGCCCGCGTCTATTCTGACGGTAAATGGTTCGGGTGTATCTGGTGCCTGTGCGGGAAATACGCCCATGCCCGGTTCGATAAAATCGGCTGCGACATCGAGGTATTCGAGTTTGCCCGCTTCGTGTGTTAGGCCCAGAAAGTTGGCGTCGGTAGAATAGGGTTTTTCATACGTCGCTGTGATCGGCAAATTGTATGTATTGCAAAAATCGATCATTTCTTTGCGCCCGCCAAATATGTCGAGAAATGCGGGGTCGCGCCAGGGGGCATACACGGTTACGCTGGGTTTGAGCATGTTGGCGACGAGTTGAAATCGCACCTGGTCGTTGCCGCGTCCGGTTGCGCCGTGCGCGAGTACGTCGATATCGCGACGGTCCATTTCCTCCAATAATCCCCGCGTGGTGACATATCGCGCGATGCCGGTTGTATTCCAATATCCGCCTTCGTAACGCGCTTGTCCAATTAGCATTGCAATACCCGCTTCTGCCAGGTCGGTCTTTAGATCAATCAGCACGGCTTCACGCGCGCCACAGGCGAGCATGCGTTTGGATATGTCATCGATATTTTCCTCATCGGGTTGTCCAATATCTGCGGTCAAACTCACGACATTTACGCCGCGGTCAGCCAGCCATTTTGTCACGGTGCAACTGTCCAAGCCTCCCGACGATGCAAGTGCCACTGTTTTTCCGCGCAGTTCATTAAGCGTCATTGTTTTCATCCTTCGTCTAAAGAAAAGCCCGCACTATTCAGTAAATCTATCACATTTTCGCGTGCGTGTCGGATGCGAATATCGATTTCTTCAGCGGTAAAATCGCCACCTGTGCCGTTTACGCGCTCGACGACCACTGGGCCATCAAAGCCCGCTTCGAATGCCGTGGCAAAGATGCGTTCAAAATCTATATCTCCTTCACCGGGAATGGGGAAGTTGTTTTCTGCTTTGGGACCCATGTGGTCTTTGGCGATTATTTTACAGGTTTGGTCTGCAATATGGGGAAAATCGTCTTCGGGAGATATGCCTTCGTAATAATGGACATTTCCCGGGTCGTAACAGGCTCGCACCGAGGGCCGATCAATTTCGGGGAGAAGGCTGGCGAGATGTTTTGCGGTTGCGGTATTGCCGGTATGTGGTTTGGGTGCGAGGATAATGTTTTGTTTTTGTGCATAGGTGCCCGCTTCTTTCAGGTCTGCGACATAGGCGTCGTGGGCAGATTGAAAGACTTCGGGGGCGAGTGGTTCATGGGGAAAACGCCGATATCCGCCTGCACCTCCCATCTGAATTGTTTCGGCGCCAAGTGCCTGGCACACATCAATTCTGTGCATAAGATAACGCGCGTTATCCCTTGCCGGGGTGGATCCAAGTCCGACTACGACAGGGGTTAAGCCCGCTTGTTCACACAGGGTTTTTGTGCGATGCACAAGGGGTCCGTCGGGATCAAAACCGAGCGTATCTTCGCCTTCGTGCGACCAGCCCAAACCCACATGGGAATATCCCGCGCGGGCAACGCCTTCAATCCCTCGCTCGAGAGGATAGTTTGCATAGGGTAGTGTTAGACATACGAGTTTGACCAAAAGAGACCTCCACAGGTGTTAGTCGGTTTTCCGCGTTATAAATAGTGCGAGAAATCCGGGCAAAAAGGCGATGGTCCAGGAGAGCAACTTGTAGAGATAGTGCGGTCCGCCGAGCGCATGTTTGGTCCAAATGCCCAAAATTAAGAAGGCGAGGCCGGAAGTCACGGCGGCGAGGATACCTCGGAGCAATGTGCGTTTCAGGCTTTCGGAGATGGTGTTCACCCACCAGTGGAGCAGGGCTGCGAGGATCCACAGTTCCATCCACGCGACGATCACCGCGTCAGAGCGGATGAGCGGGCGCATGAGATAATATCCACCGGCGGATAATATGCCAATTACGAGGCCACCGAGTGCGCCCAATAAAATCGATTGTGTCGTTTTGCCGCCATAGCCGAGAACAATTCCCAAACAGAGGCACAATAGTGCGCCGTGGAGGATGCCGGTAAACATGCGGTGTTTGATCGCGTGGTGCGCCCATAAAAAATCGCCCAGTGTGCTGATCGCGGCGAGTATGATCGCGGCGACGAGTGCGCGTAAGATTCCGTTGTATTGAATAGTCATGTGCTCCTCCTGGATAATTGAGGTCTATCCATTTTGTCGATATGCGGGGTTGGGCGTGGGTATCACAGCACCGGCGTCTGTCAGGAATTGGTTGATTAATTTGTCTAATTCACAGACCAGATCGGGATATTCGTCCGCCAAATTATTTGTCTCGCCAATGTCTTCCACCAGGTTGTAAAGTTCTACGCGATCGGTCTGGTCGTCGTTGTCGCAGTAGAACCGGATGAGTTTCCAATCGCCTTTGCGAACATAAGTCGATGGCAGGCCATCTGCTGCCGGCGTATAGTGCGGAAAGTGACAGAAGATGGTGTCTCGATCGAGGATTTCGCCGCGGAGTGCGGGTGCAAAACTGATGCCGTCAACCGATGCAGGTGCGTCGAAGCCACAGAGTTCGGTCAGGGTGGGGAAGAAATCGATGCTCTGCACAATCGCCTGGTCGTTGCGGCTGCCCGCTTCAATATGGCCAGGCCACGCGATAATTAGCGGTTCTCGGGTGCCGCCTTCGTAGATATTTGCCTTTCCGCCTCTTAAGGGTGCGTTACTCGTGATGGGTACATCGATATAATCGGGATGGACGTGTTCTTTCGCGCTCCAGTGTACTCCGCCGTTGTCCGAAAAGAAGATTACGATGGTGTTGTCTAAAATTCCCTCTTCTTCAAGTGTTCCCATTAATTGCCCTACTGCGTCGTCCATTGTTTCAACCATGGCTGCGTAAACGGGATTGTGCTGGGGGTCTTCAATATCGACTTTTTGCGCGTATTTTTCTATTACATCCTGTTTGGCGTGCCAGGGGGAATGTACGGAAAATTGCCAGAATTGGAGATAAAAAGGTGTGTCTTTGTTTTGGCGAATAAATTCAATGGCTTCCAGTGCCATGCGATCTTCCAGGTGTTCGCCCGGTTCGCCCTTGTTGGGATAGACTTTCCACGGCGCAAACCAGCCATCGGCCAATGGGCTGGGGGCAGGTGTGTGCGGGATGTCGATGTCGAATCCGTGTTCAAACGGGCTATAAGGCTCTGCACCCAGGTGCCATTTCCCAATGTGCGCGGTTTTGTATCCGGCATCGCGAAATACCGAGGATAGGGTCTGGTATTCTGTGCTTAAGCGGGTGACGCTTTGCGCGATCAGAGCTTTGTTATGCGGTGGTCCTTTTTCGTTTAAAGAGGAATCGAGTACAATGCGGTCCAGATGGCATCCCGGTGTTGTAATACCAACGCGCGCGGGCCACAATCCCGTTATGATGCTCGCGCGAGTAGGCGAACACAGGGGATTGGCCGCGTACGCATTGGTGAACATCATGCCGCGCTCGGCAAGGGCGTCGATATTTGGAGTTTTGCAAAATGCGCTGCCGTATAACGACGTATCGCGCCAGCCCAGGTCGTCTGCGAGAATGAATAATACATTTGGTTTATTTTTTTCCATGGGGTCCTCTATCTCAGACTTTATCAATTCCCTCTCGGGTTTCGGCAATGAGCAGATCGACGACGGCGCGCAATGCCTCTATTTCAGTGGCACCCTCCAGGCGGCAGATGCGAAAATGGTCAACCTGTCGGTCCGCGCTGCTGCCGTCGCGGATGATTTCGGATACGCGGTGTAATTCGTCTTCGCAGTCGAGTGCTCGGGCGTCGTCGGTCAATTGTTCAATTAGTCCGTGTGCGTAGTCGTCGATGTCCATGCGCCCTCCGTCTCGCGTATCACCCAGGAACGCAAATACCCCGTAGCGCTGTGCAAGCCAGCGATTTTCGGCGATGATTTCGGTGCGTGGCTCAGGAGGCAGGGTGCCTGCCCGCGCCTGCCGCAGCAGCATGCGGATGAGAGATGCGTAGAGTGCGACTATGCATACTGCGTCTTCGATGTGCGAACAGGTGTCGCAGATGCGTATTTCTACTGTTGGATAAGCGTTGCCGGGGCGGATGTCCCACCAGAGTTCACTGCCGTCTCCGATAAAGTTCAGGCGCTGGTAGTCTTCTACGAGTTGCTCGTATTCTGCTTGAGAATACAGGGCCCCGGGAAGGCCGGTGCGCGGGAGGGCACTGAAGAGGTTCAGGCGATAGGACTTGAAGCCGGTGAGGTTTCCGCCGCTGAACGGCGACGAGGTGGATAGCGCGTGGAGCAGGGGCAGGTACCGGCGAAGTGCGGTCATGACGCGGATGCGTTCATCTGGGTTCCCGAAGCTGGCGTGGATATGCATGCCTCCGATGAGCAATCGCCGCACGGATTCCTGGTACGTGACTTCAAATTCCTCATAGCGCTTTTGTGGTGTGGGCGTCTGTGCTGACCACGACGCGAAGGGATGGGTGGAGGCAGCCATCAATGCGGCACCGTATTTTACAGCGGCATCAATGACTATCCGACGGGTCTCTATCAGTGCTGTGCGGACTTCGGCTATTGATGTGCAGACGCGGGTGTTGGTCTCTATTTGGGAGCGCAGAAATTCCGTCACTACTTTGTGCGGTCCGCTGTTCTTTTCGCAAACGGCGAGGATGCCCGGGTCGGGATCGGCAACGAGGTCGCGGGTGTTGGGGGCAACGAGAAAGAATTCTTCTTCGACGCCGAGGGTGATTTTGAGGTCTTTATCCATATTGGGCCTTTTATGCGATTGCTTCGGCCAATTCTGTAAAATCGGCGACGGTTACATCTGTGCGATACGGGGAGTCTTCGTAGGGCAGGTTATAGCGGTTTACGTATGCACCTCGCATACCGCAGGCGCGGGCGCCTACCACATCAAACGAGTTGGCCGATACCATCATGCATTCGCCTACTTCCAGTCCCAGGATTTGCGCGGCGCGGCGATACACGGCGGGATGTGGCTTGAATGCGCCCATTGTCGTTACGGAGATGACGGCGTCGAAATCCCACTGGATTCGGTTTTTCGCCAGGTGATCGAGAAAGGCGGGGTCGCCGTTGGATAGTCCGACGAGTTTGTAACGCGTGGTCAATTTCTCCAGCCCTGCTCTGACTTCTGGAAAGGGCGATAATTCCTGCCAGCATGCAAAGAATGTCTGTACTTCCTCTTTTGACATTTCAATTTTATTCAGGGCGAGCACATATACAAATGCACGCCGCACTGTCTCCAGGTAGCCTCCGTGCCCGAGCATCATGATTGTGTCCTGAAATTGCTCCAGGCGTTGACGATAGCGCCATTGCTGCCAGAACTGTTCTGCTGTGGTGTCGGATCCTTTTTCTCGAAGCATTTCGTCGATAAATGGCGTCAAGCTGCCACCCAGATCCAAAATCGTGCCAAATAGGTCAAATGTCAATGCCTGTACTTGTTCAAATTTTGCCATTGAGGCCTCCGTCAACTATATCCCTGTACTTTTACTTTTTCACCTGTGCGCGCAGATTCATGGGCGGCGAGGGAAATCGCAATGGTGCGTCTGCCGTCGTGGCCGTTGGACTGTGGTTGTTCGCCTGTGCGGATACACTTTAAAAAATAGGTCATTTCTTCCAGCAGGCCATTGTTCCTCTCATAAGTCATGTGTTCGGGTTTTTCGCCTACCCGGTTGAGTGTGAGTTGCGCGCCTGTTCCGCTGGTAATTTTCACTGAGCCTTCGGTGCCAGCTACGCCCAGTTCATAGCTTCCACCTGGATAAATTCGGCTGCTGCTCAAAGACCCGATTGCGCCTGAACTGAATTCCAAATTGATAAAGATACTTTCCTCTACGGTGTTATGTGACGCATCGTCGTATCTCATCACAGCCTGAACAGCGCGCACATCGCCGGCCATCCAGGTGAGTTGATCCAGTTCGTGGCTGTGCATTGAAAAAAGCCCGCCGTATCTCTCCTTATCCAATTGCCATCCCGCTACGCCCCCAGGTGCGCCTGTGCCCAAACGTACGGTATGCGCCATGCGCACCTCGCCAATTTGTCCTTTATCGATTAATCGTTTCATTTCGCGGTAGGCATTTTGAAATCGCCGCACATATCCGATCATTAAAAAAACACCCGCGTTATCAGCAGCTTCAATCATCGCGTCGCAATCTTCAATTGTGAGTGCCATGGGTTTTTCGCAGAAGACATGCGCGCCTGCTGTGGCGGCATCGACTGTAATGGGGCTGTGTACAAAATTGGGTGTTACTACCAGTACGACGTCTGGAGATTGCGCCGATAGCATGGTTCGGTGATTGTCGTAAACAGCTGGTTGGGACGCGAGTTTGTCAGATAGAGCCTCTGCCGAAGCCCGTTGATGGTCGCAAACTGCCACGAGTTCTGCACCTGCTATACTCTCTACGTTGGCGGCGTGTCGCGATCCCAGTCCTCCACAGCCGACGAGTCCTATTTTGAGCGTTTGGTCGGATGTCATGTCGCTTTCCTTCTATAGATGAACTGGCGTACCCCGATCCCGTGCGGATGCTTCAGCGGCGAAGCAGGCCAGATGGGTATTGACCGCTACGGATAGATTATCGTGGGATTCCACGTCGGTTGTGATACAGTCGATGAAGTGGTCGATCATTTCCTGGAAGGGATGGTGTGATACAGCGCCGCTGTCTGGCAATACGGTTGGTATTTCAGATAGGTCGCGTTGTCCTGGGATTTGTTTTGTATAAAACCGATTGTTGCGGATTATGCCTTCGTCGCCAAACACTTCCAGATTGAATACATAGGGCATGAAAAATTCGGTCGATCCGGAAATTTTTCCCGCGGTGCCGCGCTCAAACTGAACCGCGGCTGCGGTTGTTGCGAGATATGTTTCGGGATGACTGGAATTGCGGGCGGATACTCCGGATACTTGAACGATGGGGTCATTATCCAGCACATATCGCGCAGCATCCATTGCGTGACAGCCTCCGTGTACAATAGCCCCGGCAGTCATGGGATTCCATCCGGGTTTTTCAAATTTTTTGGGGCGCTGATGGGTTGGCCCGTGCCAGTAGTCGGCCTGTACGAGAAGTGGCTGTCCGATCCATCCCTTTTCAATGACTTGTTTGATGGATAGGACCATCGGGTTCCACCGCAGGACAAAGCTTACGACGGTTTTTACCCCGGCTTTTTGAACCGCTGCATCCATGGCGTGTAGTTCGTCGGGGTTCAGGGCTACGGGTTTTTCGATCAGGATGTGTTTGCCAGCTTCGGCTGCTGCGATGGTTTCTGCTGCGTGTAAATCAGGGGGTGTGCAAATCGATACCAGATCCACGCCGGGATGGGCGAGCATGCGGTCGTAAGAGTCGAATAGTTCACAATCCATACCGCAGGCGATGGCCTTTTTTTGCGCGCTTTCCATTGTGCGACTGCCAATGGCTACGACCCGGGTATGGGGGTTATTCTCGTATGCTTTGATATGTTCGGTGGATACATTTCCCGCGCCTTGAATTGCTACTCCGATCATTGGGTTTCCTTTTTAGTAATTGTGTACATTGTGCCCGCGTGCGGGGAACCACACCCAATCGATGGCAAAGACCAGAGCCGTGCTCACGGCCTGGGCGACGATCAATCCGATAAAAAAGGGCTTGCCGCGTTCGTAGAGATCCACGCCGCCTATTCTCATCAGCAGCGATTTGATTGCCCAGACGATCACAATTGAAAAGAAGACCTTTGTGACGCCGTAGTTGCCCTGTATGGCCAGGCCAATGGGGTGCAGGGGCCACCAGGGGAGCCAATAGCGGGCCATTGTGAATGCGGCCATAGCTGCCGCACCGATTAAAGCCCATATTGCCAACCCGCCTTTGCCACCCATTGGAATGGGATTGCGAATGGAGTTGATCGCTTTGTTAAATGCGCCCGGCGCGGCGTTTTTGAGTCCCATGTTGCCCAGGTTGTACGCGCCATAAGCGTATCCCAGGTACAGTGTGTTGGCGACGGAAACCATATAACCCAGGATGAGTGATATCCCGATCATCAGGGCAATTTGTCTGGGTTTTACCACGCGATCTACGGCTTTGACGGATTGTGTCATGGCGGGCATGACATAGCCTTTGCCAGCGCTGTTAAATATCCGCATAAACGATAGGATTGTGACACTTTGCCCGTTGATTGTTGGCGTGCCCCAAATTTGCAATACTGCGTCAAACGGCTGTACCTGATAATACACGTACACGAGGCCGAGTTCTGCAACTACGCGAGAGAGTCCCAAAAATGTCAACAGGGCAATTGGCAAAAATGTGAGAATGACAAATAGTGCCAGGCCCGCGGCGTATAACCAGGTAGCGACAAATAACAGGGAGACGATCAGTCCGATTACAGCCGTGCGATACGATAGCAATTCGCCGCTGTCATCGACTTCGCAATCTGGTTGCACGGCTTTTCGCCAGACATCTGTGAGGTGTGCGCGGCCCATCCATAGGCTCCAGATTGCGAGAAAAATGAGTGCGCCACCACTTTGCCAGCCCAGGGCGGGACTTTGCCACTGGCGGTCTGCCGCGCCGGGTGTGTACCCAAATTTGTTGAATAAAAGGACCTCAAAGCCAGATAAAAGCACCCATACCCAAACGCTGAACAGCACGTCCAATCGCGCAAAATAACCGAAGCCAATGGCATAAAAACTGACCCTGCGTATTAAAAAAGGAAAGTCGGGGTAGAATCGAAATTGCCCGCCTTCAAACGGAATGTGCGGAAAAATAGGTGTGAAGTACGACCCGATGTTCCAGACTTTTAGCAGCATCACGAGTCCAAATGCGATCCAGAACAGCGGCGACGAAAAAGTCCGGGATAGCCTGCCCCCTTGTTGGGTCTCGGTCAATAGGGTGCCCACTTCTACGATGGGATAGGTCAGGCGTTCGTGATCTACCCACTGGCGGCGCAACATGACGACCACACAAAAGACGGCAAATGCGACTGCGCCGAGGAAGCAGGTCCACCAGAAAAGCGGGGTTATCCAGGCGCCGAGTGCGGGGACATGGCCTGCGGGCGTGCCTTCGTAAAACCAGTTCATCGCACCCGTATCATTTTGCGGTGCCAGCCAGGTTGGGATATTGTGATGGAGATAAAAATTCCATCCATTTTCTGGCGTGGCAAAATAGTACACCCCGGCTAAGACACCGATGAGGTGCCCGGTAACGCCGTCATAAGGGACGATTGCGGCGACGAGTCCCATCCCCAGAACTACGCGCAATTCCGGTGGGGTGAGAACGAGAGAGGGCAGGGCACGGCGCGCGATGATGTTCAATACGGCCAGCGATAAGAATGGAAAGAGCAGTGCCAGTGGAAAATGGCTGCGGCTGATATTGGAGCCGCTCATGTAGTAGGCCATCCACTCGTCCCACAAGACGGTTGCGACGATGATTACGATGGCTACAAAAATGGCCCGGGGTGTTACGGCGCGTCCGCTTTGTACCTCAGTTGCCCGATATGTCGATGCTTCTGCCATATTATTTTATATGCCAATCGGGATCTTCGAGGGCTTCATAGACCACGCCGCCTTCGACCTGCATCGGCATGGGTACTCCGGTGAGATAACAGATTGTGGGGGCGACATCGATTGAGCGCACTTGTTTTGTGAGCATGCCGGTCTGCTTAATCCCCGCGCCTGCAATCACAAATGTCGAATGCTGCCCGGCCATGCCAAAGCTCACCGAGGGCAATTGCTTGCCGTGAGCACCGTCAAATTCGGGATGCAGTGCATAGACCACATCGCCGACCAGGTCGCTCCACAAGTTGACCATTTCGGCATTTTCGCGGCTCAGAGCTAGCGCGAAGGGGTGGCGTCCGGTGGCTTCGTCTTTGTATTCCATCAGCGCGGCGATTAGCTCTCGGCGCACGGTTTCGTAATCGTCCTGGGAAACAATCCCGTCGGGTTCGCGTCCTTCCAGATTGATGAAGATATGGACCAATCCCACGTCGCATGCGCGCGTTTTGCTCCAGTCGATTTGTCCATTTTCGTGGTATTTCACAAATCCCGTTTCTGTGAGGACTTTGCGGATGTTGACTGCGGGGAATTGATTGGATGTGCCGCCGTGATCGGCTACCACTGCGACGACGGTATCGTCGTCGGCAATATCGTCAACGATGCGCCCGATCATGCGATCAATTGACTGATAGGTGCGGAAGACGCCTTCGCGCGACCGCTCGAGAACCGATTGCTCGGCACCGCTGGTGGGATCGGCCTGTCCGAGGAAGAAGTGGCTCGTATAATCCGAAGCGTGCGTTTCAATCATCAGTAGATCCCACGAGCGAGATTCCGTCAGGTATTGCGCCACATCGGCCAGTCGCTGGTGGTGGAACTCCAGCAATTCAAAATACGTGTCATCGTCAATTACGCCCAGGGCATCGCGGCCGGGGTTTTGCAAGAAATTACCGACGTTTTCGTCTATTTCCCGCGCGATTGACGCCGGTTTGGTATAGTCGTCAGGCGGCCAGATTTGCGGTACGAATAGCTCGAACATATCGGCATTTTCGGTCAGTGCGATCAATTTCATCTGTACGTAGCCGCTTACCTGTTCGCCGTCTATTTCAAATGTGTCGAGCCACCAATCGCTCCATTCGCCCACGCCGAGGTCACACACTTTTGAATCTCCGTCTCGCGTGCTACAGACGGATATGCGATCGTATCCCTTTGCGGTTGTCGCATAGATCAAACCGTAAAATGGTTTGGGCGTGCCTTTCTTTCCCCGGTTCATGGGCGCGCGTCCGCGCGCCAAGGGTGTGATCACCATTTCGACTTCGAGCGGTGGCTTTTCGGAGTCGGGCAGTGCTGTCCATCCATCTGCCGCTTTGAGGGTGACGGGGTCAAATTCCGATACGGTTTGCAGGGCGCTCGGGTCCAGTGTTTCGGGGTCGCGCTGTACGACCAGTCGTCGAGGTGCCCACTTGCCTCCTACAAATAAGTGATAGCCCGCGACCTGATGGTGATTGGATACACCGGGTCCCGTGCCTTCTACCTGGATCCCGGTCGTTACTGTGGGCGGCCACGACATTTCCCATTTGACCAGAATCGGCATTTTACCCGCACGCTCATAAGTATTCCAGATGTATTCGGATTTGGATAGTTCCGTATTGATGCCCCAGACGGTCTGGTCCAGTCGTTTGCCCAGGGCGCGGATGTTAAAATCCATTACTTCGTGATTGCCGGGCCACGATCCCGTGGCTATAGCTGTCCATCCCGGCGGCGTGAGGGTGGGAAATACGCCAATCATGGGGCGCCAGGCCCCGCGTTCCATGAGCTTTGCGATATTGGGCATGTGCCCCCAGTCGGCCAGGTTTTTTACAATTTCCATGCTCGCCCCATCCATCCCTATGACAATTGCCTTTTTTGCTGGACTTTCCATATACTCCTCCTCAAAGTAATTGAAGAACGTCTCGCGTTTTTGAGAGCGTTTCATCTATATCTGATCGTGAATGTGCAAACGAAATACTGCCTTGCTTGGTTGCCAGTGGAAAGTGATAGATGCCCTTTTCAATCAATGCGCGACGATACTGTTCGTCAAGCGCGAAATCGTGGTGTTCGGCAATATCGTGCCAATCAACGGGCGCGTGGTCCATAAAATAAACGCAAAAAGCCGATCCCTGTCGGGAAATGAACACTTCTATTCCGGATTCTTTGAATAATGTGGTCAATTCCGTCTCTAACTGTTCGCCCATTGCGTAAAGTTGTTTAAAATCTGCCGATGCGAGTTTTTCCATTGTGGAAATGGCGCCCGCGCATGATATGGGATGGGCGTTGTAAGTTCCGGCGATTAACACGCGCTTTGCGGGCTCTTTGTGGACAAAATAATCCATGAGCGATGCCCGTCCGCCAATCGCGCCAATGGGATAGCCATTGGCTATTGCTTTGCCAAATACGGACAGGTCCGGCATGAGGCCACATATGCTTTGATAGCCTCCCATTGCGTGGCGAAATCCCGTTTTTACTTCGTCGAATATTAGCACAACCCCTCGCGCATCGCACAAATCGCGCAGTTCCTGTAAATAGCCCGCTTGTGGGTGTACGATGCCGATATTTTGCAAAATTGGCTCGAGAATCAGTGCGGCAATATCGTACTGATCCATTGCCCAGCGCACGGAGTTGAGGTCGTTAAAATTTACTACATGTACATCGTCTAACGCGTTATTGGGCACGCCGGCAGAGAGCGGTACTTTTTTGTATTCTCCCGGTGAGACCCGCGGTCCGATTGCGTCTATTGGCGTCATGACATTCAACGCTACGTCGTTGTGCCAGCCGTTGTATCCTCCCTGTATTACGATGACGCCATTGCGCCCCGTGTGCGCCCGTGCGATTCGAATGGCGTGATAGGTGGCTTCCGATCCCGTATTGGTGAGCATGACCTTTTCGACGGACGGGACGTGTTTTACAATTAATGCGGCGCAATGTCCTTCCCAGGGATTGGTGCCCGATCCCATCAGTGTTGCGCCAGCGGTGAGTATTTTTGCCACTGCCGCGTTTACATCCGGATCGTTGTGTCCGAGAATAAATGGCGCGAATGCCGCGTGATAGTCGATGTATTCTTTGCCGTCTGCATCCCAAACATGGCTGCCCTGCCCGCGCACAAAGGCGATTTCCGGTGTGACAGCGCGGTTGACTGATACTAC